>JBDHMC010000458.1:0-2624 GCA_039656355.1 Gemmatimonadota bacterium
GCGGGCTGGTCTTTGGGGTGGAGGGTCGCCCTTCGGATCCAATGGATATCCCATCGCGGATCTCCGTGAAAGGCCACGTTGTTCTCCTGCCGGCACGCGTCCATGCACTCCGTGCAGCCCTCCCTACACCGCGTGAGGTCGATGACCATCCCCCACTTCTTGCCAGCAAGCTTACTCTCCGCCTGGGCCGTCTCCGGAGTGCAGGAGTTCAGAACGGGAAGGCTAAGAACTCCCGTTGCCCCCGCCACGACGGCTCCGCCCTTCTTGATGAAGTCTCGTCTGTCCATTACTCACTCCCCCCTTCGAGCTCCTCGATCTCCGAGTCCGTCAGGTAGTAGTGGCAGCCCCAGCAATCCAGCGAGACACTGGCCGCGTCGTGGCACCTGTCGCAAAACTGCTCCCGGTTATGGTGGCAGTCACCGCACCCCGCCAAGGTGATGCCACCCTTGAGGCCATCCCGGATCACATCCGAACGGACCTCCTTGAGAAGGTCCATATGGCGGAACCGCATGTACTCGGCGTCCCGAACGCAGTTTTTCCAACGGGAGTCTGGAGCCTCCAGGAAGACCTCCGGCGTGGTTTCCCCTCGGGAGAACACGAACCCGACAAGGCTGAGAACGACGGGGAGTAGGATGATCACTGCGAAAACGGTGGCCCAGGTGCCTCGGTTCTTTTCCGTCAGTACCGTGCTTCGTTTCATGATCCGGCTCCACTTCCGGCTTCACGGCCATACCGTTCGGCGAAAACCATGGCCGTGGCTCGGTAGAGCATATGGGCAAACTTCGAATACGGGAGGTAGATCAGAAGACTGAAAACGAAAACCAGATGGATGAAGTAGGCAACGTGCCTGTGTGGAGCCATGCGCAGGTAGTGAAGGACCTCGGTGGCAAATCCGCTGGCCACCACGAGGAAGATGGACCACACCAACAGCCAATCGAAGTAGCTGCTGGTTCCGGCCAGATGCCCGAAATAGAGGCGTTCCCAAATCATCAGAAGGACCCCGGTCAGGACCGCCAGGCCCCCGATGTTGGCCAACAGTTTCCACGGGCTCCAGAAACTGAACGGATAGACAAAATCGCTCTGGATTAAAGGATTGACGGGGCCCGTGATGATCCAGAGGGTCACCACCGACAGGGCGAGGAATCCAAAAAACACGAAGAAGTGGGAGATGGACCTGCTGTGATCCGTCTCACAGGAGGTAAACCTGTCATGCGTGACTACTTTCAACAGCACCGATCCGATGCTGGAAAAGACACCCTTCACTGGCCTGGGATTTTCCCCCCAAACTCCCGATCCCCTCAGGGCCCGGGCAAAGCGCGTGACTCCTATGACCGCCACCATCAGGGCCAAAACGGAAAAAACCCCGAAGAAAGTGTTCAAGAGCCAGTGAGGAAACATAGGAACGAAGGAGTAGATAATGGACTCCTCCGCCGGAACCGATAGCCCAAGAGAGTCCCCGATGTTTTCCCGATACCGGGTAGCCAACCCCAACAGAATCGCCGGTATCGCCAAAAGGATCGGTATGTATTTGGGCTGGCTGACCCACTTGGCAAGGAATCCAGGGAAAGCAAAGTGCAGGATACACTGTTGCCGCACAGCACCGAGGACATCCCCCGGACGAGTCTGCCGGGGGCAGTTGGTGGAGCAGTCGTTGCAGTGATGGCAGAGCCAGATATCCGGGTCTGTCAGGAGGCGTTCCTTCATTCCCCAAAGAGCCCAGGCCATCTCCTTCCGTGGGAAGGGGTGGCGATCTGGTGAGAGTGGGCAGGCGGCTGAGCAGTTTCCGCACTGCATGCACTTCTTAAGGGAGTCACCGCCGCTCTTCTGGAGCGCGCGGATGAACTCAAGGTCGGGGTCGACCCTCACCGACCGGCCGTTGGTTGATGGAGGGAGGATGCTCGAAGGGAGACCCTGGTCCTGCGTCTCGGGTCCGTCGGGCACCGTGATCTCGGAAGTCTCCATGGCTGTAGCTCCTCCAGCTACGCTATTCTCACCTCCCCATCACCTCCCCATCACATCCCCTTGAACGGGTTGTAACCGATCTCGTCAATCAGATCGCTGAATTTGTCGAAGATCTCCGGAAGCTTGGCATACTCGTCGATCTGAAGCTGGTGGAGCTCCACTCGCTCCACGTCCATGGCCATCTGCTCCAACTTCTCCCGGACGTTCTTCTCCCTCACAGAGGCCAGTTCACTCCCTTTTATGAAATGGCACTGATAGTCGTCACAGTACTTGCAGCCCAAAAGGATTACCCCGTCGAACCCTGCGGACACGGCCTGGGTTACCCAGACGATATTCACCGATCCCAGACATCTCACTGGGATCACCCGGATCCAAGGGTTCCCCTTCAGCCGGTTTTGGCCCATTAGATCCAGGGCAGGGAAAGCGTCGTTCTCACAGGCGATAACCAGAATCCTGGGCTTCTCATCCCATTCCTCCGGCACCTCCACAGCCTTGATCATCTCACCGACGATGTTCACCGAGAAGTCCTTGAAAGAGATGATCCTCTCCGGACAGGCGCCCATACATGTGCCGCACCGGCGACACCGTGTGGCCTGAAGCAGAGGCGTTCCATCCTTCTCCTCGTTCAGGACACCGAAGGGACACTCTTCCGTGCACCGCTT
>JBDHMC010000459.1:0-3255 GCA_039656355.1 Gemmatimonadota bacterium
GCGTCGCCACGGAGCGGACCTGGTGGGGGCAAGCGGGACAGCCCTGGCCAATAAAGAGAAGGAGTTCGGTGTCTTTCGTGAGCTGCTCGAGGGTGGACGCTACCGCCTTCACTTCAGCGGGATTGGTCATCCCTTCGAGAGCCTCAAGATCGAGATTTGGATCGTCCATGGGGAATATGGTAGGGATCAGATGAGTTCTTTGCCACCAGTATCAATGAACCTGACATGGGCCGCCCGGTCATCTATCCTTTTGAGAACGGAGGAGCAAGACCATGAAAGCACTTCGCCGGATTGTCCTGGAGGAAGCGGTCATCGGGGCAGTATTCCTGACCGGGGGGTGGTACGTCTACTACCTGGTGGCGATATGGGGTCTCCTGGACCACTTGGAAGGCGGCGGCCTCAGAGCCTACGCCCTGGGTCCGGGAATCCATATCGAGATGGTGTTGTCGGGACTGGGTTTGGGGGTCCTTCTCGCAGTGGTGAACCATGTCTCCGAAGTCCCGGTGCTCAGGCAAAAACCCTTCGGTCAGATAATTCTCATGAAAACCGGCCTATACATTATGGGCCTCCTCTTCGTGGGCCTATTGATCCACGCCGTCTTTCTCCTGTTCGTTTTCTCCTGGGAGGAGGTACGGGGACACTGGGCGTTGATGTCGCCCCGACTCCTCATTACCCTGGTGGCCTGGATGGCCCTCAACCTCCTGGCTCTGACCTTCCTCCTCGAGGTCCGAAGAAAGGTGGGGCCCGAAAACCTCTCGGCCCTTCTGCCTCATCTTTCGGGCCCAGATCTATCAGTTCGTGGGTGATGAGGTGGTCCTCACCTGGCCCGCGGGGAATGTCGACGCCGGGAAGCAAAGCCTGGAGACGTTCTTTGGATTCCAGGAGCGTCTGTCAGAGAAGCGAGGCTGGTACGAAGAGGCATTCGGTGCCGCACCCGAATTCCGAGGAGGAGTGGAGAGGGGTGTGGTGACCGCCACCGAGGTGGGTGACATCAAAAGGGAGATCGCATTTCACGGCGATGCTCTGAATACCGCCGCGCGACTGTTGGAGCTTTGTCCGGAGTACGGGCGCTCGGTGTTGGTGTCCGGGAGGGTTCAGGAATCCATCGTGAACGAGCCAGGGTTGTCCACCCACCTGCAGGGAAAGATCACCCTACGAGGGAAGACCGAACCGGTGGCGGTCTACGGAGTGGAGAGGGCGGCCGCGTCTACCTCGACTCCCCCAATTCCTTAGCCAATAGATCCAGGGCCAGGTTGCAGATACGGACAAGGTGGGAGTGGGCCCGGTTCCCGTTTGTGAGGACAGCGATGCCAAGACCTCGGGTCCGATTCCCCATTACGAAGGCAGTGTAGCCCGACACGCTCCCGGAGTGTGCGAAGAACTGCTCTCTCTCCCGGGTCGAAAGCCACCATGTGAGACCATACCCCGGGTTCTCGTAGCCCCATCCGCCCCCCATGGAGCCCCCGGAGAACTGTCGGAACTGAAGTGTGTGCATCTGTTGCATGGTTTCCGGCTGAAGTAGCCGCCCACCCTCAACGGCTCCGTCCCCGAGGTTGAACCTGACCCAACTAGCCTGATCGTGAACGGTCCCATACACGATGCCGGCCGGCCAAACATCGGCTTTGGTCCGGCCCGCCGCAGCTGGCCTTCCCGTTTCTTGGTTCGGCACATACGGAATGGATAGGCGCTCCTCCATATCGGGAGTCGGTGCGAATGCGGTACTGGTCATTCCTACCGGACTCCAGATGCGATCCTTGATATACTCCTTGTAGGGCATCCCACTGAACCGCTCCACCAGATAGGCCACCAGCGTATAGGCCAGGTTGGAGTAAACCACCTTCTCAAGAGGTGGTCCCGCCACCTGCAAGGATTCTCCCAGGTAATCAGAAAGAGGCGAGGGGACCGTCTCACCCCAAACATCGTGGCCCCCAAAAGCCGCCGGTAAGCCGGACGTGTGGGTCAGGAGATGCCGGAAGGTCACAGGGTAGCCCGGCTCTTCCTGAATCTGAAAGTCGTTGAGGTATGGATTCACTGGGTCGTCCAGCTGGAAAAAACCGTCTTCCAACTGTTGAAGAAGAGCGATGGTGGACTGGGCTTTGAAGGTGGACCCAATGAGGTAAATGGTTTCCGTTGAGGCCGGTGTACCCGCCCAGAGGTTGCTCTCCCCGTACGCCCCAGCCCACAACTCTCCAACCCGGTCCGTGAGGGCCACGGTGATCGAGGGAATCTGGCCCTCTGCCATGCTCTTCTGGATTTCGGCTTCCAGTTGCGGGATCACCCGAGCCAGGACCAGCGAAAGATCTTCGTCCGATTGGGCGGCCAGAGGGGAAAGAGAAACGCCACTCCCCACCACCAGAGTAAGGACCCAAAAGAGGAAGACCATTACGGACGGCCGAATAATGCTCATCAAGCTTGACTTCATTGCGAATCTCGGTGAATTGGACTGGACGGACCCTGGGTTCGAACAGCGAGGTCATTCAAGATCGGTGGGAAGATAGGGGGTCTGCCCGGTGAAGGTGAACCCCGGGGCATCGCGAACCCTCCGAGGTCCGACATATCTTTGTGGTCGAACCTGACCGATCAACAGAAACGATCCTAAGGACGCAATTCGTGATCACCAAGAAGCTCGTGCCTTTTGGCACCACGGTATTCGCCGAGATGACCGCCTTGGCCCAGGAGCACGGAGCCATCAACCTGGCCCAGGGGTTCCCTGACTTCGAGGGCCCTCCGGAGATCGTAGAAGCTGCCGTGCAAGCCCTGCGCTCGGGGGATAACCAGTACGCCCGATCCCGGGGCCATCCCCCCCTGGCTGAGGCCATCGCGGAAGCCCAACGACGGTATTACGGATTGGCCTACGATCCCATGACTGAAGTGGTGGTGTTCAACGGAGCGACCGAGGGAATCTGCGCGTCTCTCCTCGGGCTCCTGAACCCCGGGGACGAGGTGATCCTTTTTGAGCCCTTCTACGACAGCTACCCCCCCTGTCTCGCCCTTGCAGGAGCGACTCCTCGGTTTCTCACGCTCCGGTTTCCGGATTTCGCTCTGGACGGGCAAGCGCTCCGATCTCTGGTCACCGACCGGACGCGGATGATCGTCCTGAACACTCCCATGAATCCCACCGGAAAAGTGTTCACGGAGGAAGAGTTGGAGATCATCGAATACCAGGTGCTCATACACTTCGTCGGTGAGAGCGACGAGATCGTGCTCGAGGCAGACCGACGCAATGATCTCCAACTCTTCCTCCGTGAACACTTT
>JBDHMC010000460.1:0-2620 GCA_039656355.1 Gemmatimonadota bacterium
TTCCCAGTTCCCGCGGCGATGGTCGTCGAACACGACATAGGCTGTGCCCGAATCATGTTGCGAGGGCTCGATATGAGGGATCCATGTGCCCTCAGGCACTCCCCGGATCCGCTGGCCCACCTCTTCCCATTCCCCTCCCCCAGCCTGAGTCAGGTGTACCAGGCCGTCGTCCGATCCGACCCAGATGACCTCGGGCTCCATCGGACTTGGAGCGATGGCCAAAATGGTGGTGTGGTTCTCTGCGCCGGTGGCGTCACGGGACAGGCCTCCGCTTTCCCCTTGTCTCTGCTTCTCTGGATCGTTGGTGGTCAGATCCCCGCTGATGATCTGCCAGCTCTCCCCTCGGTCCGTGGTTTTATGGACGAATTGACTACCGTAGTAGATGCTTCCAACCTCGAAGGGATCCGTTGCAATGGCAGCGTTCCAGTTGAATCGGAGTTCGATTCCATCCGGGGCCCATGGGCGGATCCCCTTCCGCTCGCCGGTCCGCAGGTCGAAACGGACTAGCCCACCTCCCTGGGACATAGAGTAGCCGAACTTCGAGTCGCTAGGATCGATGAGAGTTCCGAATCCGTCCCCGAAACCCACTTCCTGCCAGTGGTAATTCCTAATCCCACCATTTTCCCAGAGATCCGAAGGGCCCCGCCAGGACCCATTGTCCTGCATCCCGCCGTAGATGTTGAATGGGATTTCCAAATCCACGCTGACGTGGTAGAACTGGCCTACTGGGAGGTTGTCTACCAACCGCCAATGGTCCCCCCGATCCCGGCTGATGTAGACCCCTCCGTCCGTTCCGACGTACATGTGACGGGAATCGGCCGGATTGATCCAGAGGGCGTGGAAATCGGAATGCACGTCCCCACTGATGTCCTCGAAGTTTCTTCCCCCGTCCTCGGATCTCATGATGCGGGAGTGGAGGTTGAAGATTCTGAGCTCGTTCTCGGGATCGACAAAGATGTCCGTGTAGTAGAATGGGCGAGAGGCAACTCCCTCCTCGTCGTTCACGGTGCTCCAAGTGACCCCCCCGTCATCAGACCGGATCAGGGCGCTTCGGCCGGCTTCTACCAACCCGTAGACCACGTCGGGATCGTTCCTGGCGATGCTCAGCCCGATTCGTCCCAGGTTCCCTTCAGGGAGGCCATCCTCCGAAGAAAGCCGGGTCCAGGTGTCCCCACCGTCGTGCGTCACATAAAGCCCGCTTCCGGGGCCACCGGAGTCGAAGTACCAGGGCCAACGCCGAAACTCCCACATGCCCGCGAAGAGCTTGTTTGGGTTTGAGGGATCCATGATGAGGTCGCTGATCCCCGTCCGCCGATTCATAAAGAGGACCCGATCCCAGGTGGCTCCACCGTCGGTGGTCCGGAAGACCCCTCGCTCCTCTCCACCGCTCCAAGCGGGCCCCATGACACCGGCATACGCCACATCCGGATCAGTGGGGTGCAGAACAATTCGGTGAATCCTCTCCGATTGTTCCAGGCCCAGTAGGGTCCAACTACGGCCCCCATCCATGCTCTTATAGATGCCGGCCCCGACGCCGGCGCTGTTTCTGGGATTCCCTTCTCCGGTTCCTACCCAAACGATGTCCGGGCTGGGTTGAAATACGGCCACGGATCCGATTCCCAACACCCGTTCCTCATCGAAGAGGCTTTCCCAGGTTTGCCCGCCGTTCAGGGATTTCCAGAGTCCCCCGGTTGCTGCTCCGACGAAAAGGATGTTTGGATCTGATTCGACGGCCTCGATGGCTGCAATACGGCCGCTCATCCCGGCCGGACCGATGCTCCGTGCAGTCAAAGCCGAAAGGTGGGCGGGATTCACCTCCTGGGCGCCGGCGATCCCCCCCCCTGCCAGGACAACGGCGAGGAGGAGTGGGGGGAGAAAGGCCCTAGGGCTCGGAAGAGCGTGACGTGTTGGCATGGGCCGGCTCCAGTGTGGATTGGGTTTCGGGGGCAGATGAATAAGCACCTCTAGATCCTTGGATGATGTTTCCGGGAGGACTTTGGTACGAGGAAAGTCTATGCAGAGGCTGAGCCCGAGTCCACAGAGCTCGGGATTCCCCTCTCCGTATTGCCCACCCCTGTCCGGACCGGCCATATTCGCCCCCGTTCGGTGCCGATTCTCCGAAAGGGACGGCCCACGCCGGTTCTCCGACCAAGAACCTCAAGGAGGCACCCATTATGTTCTCTCGTGTCCGCTTTTCCCTGACCTGGGTCCTCGGTCTTACTCTTCTTGTCCCCACTCAGTTGCCGGGGCAGGACCTCGAAAACCTCAAGGACCAGATCCTGGCTGAAGTCGCATCTCCTGAGCTTCAGAAGCTGAGTCAGGAGATGGTGGACATGCTTTACTCCTACAGTGAGTTGGGTTTCCAGGAGTTCTGGACCCTGGACTACGTCACTGGGATCCTGGAACGAGAGGGCTTCGCCGTTGAGCGGGGCTGTGCGGGGATGCCTACCTGTTACGTGGGGACATGGGGATCTGGAAAACCTGTTGTCGGCTTTATGGGGGACATCGATGGCCTCCCGGAAACGTCCCAGAAACCTGGGGTGCCCTGGCAGGAACCACTCATTCCTCTTGGTCCCGGCCATGGTGAGGGCCACAACAGTGCAGCGGCCGTGGACATCGT
>JBDHMC010000461.1:0-2616 GCA_039656355.1 Gemmatimonadota bacterium
TTTATTTTCGCCCTGATTATCCCTTACTGGTTTCTGAAGGTGTTGATAGCCATCGCTGATACTCCTGTCGTCTACCTGGGTGTGCGCTGGCTCGGAAAGGAAGAGTAGTCAGTGGTGACACGGTTTCGCTTAAGGGGATCCTGAGGCCGAAATCCATCAGTAGGGGATCCGAGAGCTTCTATGTACGGACTTCATTCCTGGCTACGTTACGCCGTCTTTATCCTAGGTCTGGCCGCATTCGGATATGCTTTATGGGGACTGGTCAAGAAGCGCCCCTATCAGAAGCGGATGTGGGACCTGGCCAGTGCTTTCACCTTTAGTCTCTACCTTCAAATAGTCATCGGATTCTTCCTGATTTTCAGCACCACAAACCGCTTCCTCGACCGCTCCCTGGGGGTTCACATGGTCCTCAGCATGGTAGCGGCAGTGGTGGCTCAAATGACCTATTCAACGAATAGGCGCCGCCTCAGGGAAGAGCGGAACTATGGAGTTCACGTCTGGGGCGCGGGTCTGGCCCTGGCCCTGGTAGTGGCAGGGATCCTGATCATTCGAGATTCCATTTTCGGGTAATCCAGAAGGCGTCAACCGACACCCGTTTTCGGGTGTCCCTGGATAATCTCGCGTCCGACCCGCACTTTCTCTGTCCGGATCTCCCCGGCCAAGGCCTGGGGGTCCCAAAGACATCGAACCCAGGGTTAGCCGAACCCGGCCTGACCGGGGACCTAATCAACGGAGGCACCCATGACCTTTCGTTCCCTTTTCGACCGCCCCGCCAAGGGTTTCCTCTTGGCGCTCACTCTCACTTTCGTTTGGGCTCTCCCCCAAGCGGAAGCCCAAGGGCAGACCTATAACCCGGACTCCATTCTCGCCGCCGAGGGCTACATCACACCTCCGGACACAATCATGCAGGCCGCCCTCGCTCCTCGGTGGCTGAACTTCACCTTCTCGAATCCGAATGAGGATGGATCGTGGTATCTGGAGACCATCAGCGACGGGCTCCCCGGCATCGATGTGTTTTCCAAGCCCTACCACGAGTTGGGTGGTACTTTTATCGACTTCTCTGCGAATCGAAGCCGGAACCTGACCACCAGGGGGAGCGCCGGTTTCCGTCTTCGATCCATCGACGGAGAGACGATGGACATCGAGGTCCCGGACGGGGCCCGAGTCTCCAACCCGTCATGGTCCCCCGACGGACAGAAGCTTGCCTTTTTCGTCCATTCCCCAACCACCACCCACATCTACGTGGCGGAGGTCTCCAACGGCCGGTCCCGAAGCATCACCCGCGATCGCCCGGTTCTGGCCACGGCGGTGACCGGTTTCAGCTGGACCGAGAACAGTCAGTACATTCTGACGGTCCTGGTGCCGGAAAACCGGCCTCCCATGCCGAGCCGTGGGCCGGCGTGGACCGGTCCCGAAATCAAGGTGAGTGAAGACGGGGAGAACATGGTCCGGACTTACCCCAGTCTCATGGGCACTCCTTATGAGAAGGACCTCCTGGAATGGCATTGGACCGGGCAGCTGGCCCGCATCCAGGTGGACAACCGGAGAGTGACCAACATTGGTGCGCCCACCATGGTCCGGAGTGTGAACGCCTCACACGACGGAGAGTATTTCCGGGTCACAAGAACGATCAGGCCGTTCTCCTACATCGTGCCCGCGAGCAGCGCCGGTCGGGTGGAGGAACTCTGGGACCTGGACGGGAACGTCCTGGACATGTTGAGCGAAACCGAGTTGAACACCGCCGTCCGTAACGCCGATCAAGGGGATGATGACGACGAGGAAGAGGACAACAGGCGTAGCATGACCTGGGCCCCTGACGGCAACGGGATCATTTATCTGGAACGTGAGCCGGCTCCAGACAGCACCGAGGCGGACACAGCCGATGCACCTGCGGAGGAAGAGGAAGGATCGGGCCGGCAGCGGCGCATGGATCGTGTCATTCGCTGGGTGCCCCCCTTTGGTGAGGAGGACACCGAGGTTCTCTACGAAACCTCTACTCAGATCGCCTCTGCACGGTTCTCCGAAGACATGACTATTCTCTTCGGCACAGAACGTCCCGGCGGAGGCGGCGGTCAACAAGCACCCGGTGCCCGCGGTGGGGGTGGCGGCGGATCTACCCATACATACGCTGTCTTCCTGGATGACCCTGAGGAGAAGCACACCATCTCCCGCTTCAACTCGGAGGACTTCTACGAGAACCCTGGAAGCATCGTCTCCGATGGCATGAGTCTGGGTGGCGGCGGGGGCGGGCGTGGCGGCGGTGGTGGTGGCTCTGGGACTGTGCGGGTTTCCGCTGATGGCCAGCATGTCTTCCTTCGTGGGACCCAGTACAACGAGGACCCTGAAGAGGTCGCACCCTTCGTCTTCATCGACAAGGTCAACATCAGGGACGGAGAAAAGGACCGGATTTACGAGGGCGACAACGACGGAGTCTATGAGACGCCTGCCATCGCCCTGGATCTGGAAGCGGGTCGCTTGATCGTGACTCGGCAAAGCCCCACGGAGGTTAGTCAGAACTTCATCCGGGAGGGAAGTAGTCTCACCCAGATCACCGACAACATCGACTATACGCCTGATATCACCAGGGGGCAGAAGCATCGGTTCCGAGTAACCCGG
>JBDHMC010000462.1:0-2614 GCA_039656355.1 Gemmatimonadota bacterium
GATGAGGGGGTGTCCTGGGGGAACCACCGGGCGGTCGTTTCGGTGGATGGCGTGGGCCATAGAGTCGACGGCGGGGATGAGGCCGGCCAGGCAACACCAGATGCCGTCTTCGTCACCATCCCTTGGCGGCGGCGGGATGCAGACCCCGGAACCAAGAGCGTCATCGTGGTTGATGCCGCCACGGGGGAAGCCGTGACAAACGCAGTGGCCCTCCGTGTGGAGAACGCCTCGGGAGACATCGTCTTCCAACCCAAACCGGGTTCGGTGGAGTACCACGTGTACTACCTGCCCTGGCAGTCCACCGGCGGCTACTACCCCACCATGACCTACCCCACCCCGGTTGAACTCCTGGAGGCCACTCGTGAAGGGAGAGGCATCTCCACAGGTGGGGCTGAGAGGGTGTCCAGAGCCGAGGAAGAGGGAGCATCGAGCCTGACTTGGGCCGGCATGGCACCCAATCCCGACCCGGCCTGGGAGGAACAGGCCCGAAGCACGCCGCCCGACTCCCTCCCCCAGGCCCGAACCACCCACATCCAGTCCGTGGACGCCTTCCACTCCTTCTTTCCCATGGAGGTCATCGCCGCTCCGGAAGAGGAGACCGCATTCCTCGCCGCTGCCCTCGGAATGGGAACGGGAGCGGAAGGTTCAGGGGATGGGGGCTGGGCTCTGATCCCGGAACATCGGGACTACCCAATCCGCATGCGACACTTCCTGCCCCGGCACTGGGTTGATCGGGTGGAACTCGACACCTTCACCAGTTCCGTTCTCAGGGACGAAGCCTTCACGTTTCAGGTGGCGGTGCTTTCCGGAGGTGACTCCCTCACCGACCTGAGCGTCACCTTCGACGGGTTCCCCAGGAGCTGGTCCCAAACCCTCACCTGCTTTAACTGCGGGGGTGTGGACGAGAAGGGCCTGCCCTTTGAAAAGACCCTGGACGTTTCCGCGGAAACAATCCAACCGCTCTGGATCGGAGTCCGGGTTCCGGAAGACCAACGGCCCGGTGTTGTTGACGGAACCGTCACCGTTGCTTCTGCCAACCGCGGGAGCCGGAGCGTTCAGATCTCCCTGGACGTCCAACCCCGTCTAGCAACCAATGGGGGAGCCAACGATCCGGAACTCCAGACCAGACTGGCTTGGCTCAACTCGACCATAGGGTCCGATCCGGACTTCATCATCGCTCCGTTCGAGCCTGTGACGGTGGAACGCCCCAGCGACTCGGCTGCCCACACCCTCTCCATCCTGGGCCGGAGAGTCGACCTCGCACGCAATGGACTCCCCAGTCAGATCTCCTCCTACTTCACCCCTGAGCTTACCCAACTGGCCGAGGTGCCTGAGCCTATCCTTGCCCGACCTATGGAAATGGCCGTGGTGACTCCCGGAGGCTTCCTGGAAGAGTTCGAGTCATCGCCTTTCAGTATCCGGCAGGAGGCCAGGGGAAGGGCGGAGTGGACGGCTGAGAGCTCGTCGGACTACCTGGACATGACGGTGGAGGGGGCTCTGGAGTATGACGGGATGCTGGATCTACGAATCACCCTTGTGGCAACCAGCGACGCCGCCATAGACGAGATCGAGCTGCCCATCTCCATGGTCCCGGATGCCGCCGAATACATGCTTGGGCTCGGGAACAAAGGTGGAAAAAGGCCGGCTTCCGTCGAGTGGAAGTGGGCGGTGGAGAACCACCAGGAAGGCGTCTGGTTGGGTGGAATCCACAAGGGGCTCCAATACGTTCTCCGGGACCGAAACTACATCCGTCCCCTCAATACGAACTTTTACCAGAACCAGCCCCTCAACATGCCACCTTCGTGGTTCAACGAAGGACGGGGCGGGATCCAAATCGTTGAGGAAATCGGGCCGCGGGCCGAGGCAGAGGGTGAAGTGAAACTCGAGGGCGAGACGGGAGACGAGGGTGAAAACGTTGAAATCGACCCACGCCCCATCGTCACGGCCCATAACTACTCGGGCCCCCGTGAGATCCTTGCTGGTGACACTCTCCACTTCGACATCCGCCTCCTCATCACACCCTTCAAACCCATCGACACCGGCGCACATTTCAACACCCGGTTCGTCCATCAGTACGTCCCGGTGGATTCAGTGAAGGCGTGGGGTGGGACAGTGGTGAACATCCATCACGCCAACGAGATCAATCCTTACATCAACTATCCATTCTTCAGTCTGGAATTACAGAAAGCCTACATCGACGAAGCACATGCGAAGGGGATCAAGGTCAAGCTCTACAACACCATCCGGGAGTTGACCTATAAGGCACACGAACTGTTCGCCATGCGAAGCCTGGGAGATGAGATCCTGAACGATGGGGAGGGTGGAGGCCACTCCTGGATGCAGGAGCACATGGAGGCGGACTATCACTCGGCCTGGCATGCCGCCCGCACCGACGACGCTGCCATGCTGAACAAGGGCACGTCGCGCTGGACCAACTATTACGTGGAGGGCGTCAGCTGGCTGGCCGCGAATCAGGAAATCGATGGCCTGTACCTGGACGATATCGCCTTCAGTCGGGAGACCGTTAAGCGCCTGGTAACCGTCATGGCCCAAAACCGGCCCGAGGTGGTCATCGACCTCCACTCCGCCAACCAGTTCAATGTCAGGGACGGAT
>JBDHMC010000463.1:0-2599 GCA_039656355.1 Gemmatimonadota bacterium
GTGTTGGTGGGGGGGAAGATGGGCGACCTCGGCCCGGGGGCCGGTTGTGATGGGCCTATCGCAAAGATCGCTCGGGACCTGAGGATCCGAGTGAGAGGGAAAAAACCCCTGGTACTGGTGGACTTCAAAGCGGGGTTTGAGGACTCGGCCCGAGGCGTTCTCACTGGCCTCGACTGGATAATCGTGGTGGTCGATCCCACCACGGCTGCCCTCCAGATGTCCATTCATCTTCAGCAAATGGTGAGGAAGATCCAGAATGGTATCCCCCCTGCTACAGCTCATCTGGACGACCCGCTATTGAAAGAAATAGCCGTCCGACAGTTCAGGGAGAGCCGGATTCAAGGGATCGCCGTCGTTCTCAATAGGGTTCCGGATGTTGACACCGAAGCCTACCTGAGAGGTAAGCTGGCTGCCCTGGGTGGGCCTCCAGTTCTCGGGGCCCTCCCGGAGGACCGGACCCTACAGTCACAATGGCTCCGAGGAGAAGAAGTGAATGCTCCTGCGCTCTCGGAGAAAATCCGTTCCCTCGTTCTGGCTTTCGAAGCCCTTGTGTTTCCCAGTGGAGTTCCGGCTTGAGCAGGGGCACCGGGAAATCGTGGGGTGAGGAAAGCCTACGAGTGATTTGCAGAGGGAAAGAAAGACCATGAGAGGTTCCCATGAGGGTTCCTGGAATATTGACACCCAATGCATTCATGCCGGTCCGGAGGCGGATCCCCTCTTCGGGTCCGTGGCCCCGCCCATTTATCAGACTTCCACTTTTATCTTCCGCACTCCTGAGGAAGGAGCAGCGCGCTTTGCCGGTGAAGATCCGGGTTACATCTACACGCGGATCGGTAACCCGACCATTACCATGCTGGAGGCGAACGTCGCGGCCCTTGAGGAAGGGGAGACCGCCCTGGCGACCTCCTCGGGAATGTCCGCCATCTCCACCGTCTTCTTCGCTCTTCTCTCCGCCGGGGACCATGTGGTCTGCAGCGCCTCGGTCTACGGGCCCTCCCGGGTAGTGCTGGAGCGGGATTTTTCCCGGTTCGGCGTGAGCGCGACGATGGTGGACACTAGTGACCTGGACCAACTGCGGCAGGCTATCACCGAGCTAACCCGGGTTGTGTTCGTCGAGACGCCGGCCAACCCCACCCTGGCCATCACGGATCTTGCAGCGGCTGCCGAGATCGCCCACCAAGCCGGAGCCCTTCTGGTGGTGGACAACACCTTCATGAGTCCGATTCTGCAGAAGCCCTTCCGCTTCGGTGCCGACATCGTTCTTCATTCCGTCACAAAGTTCCTGAACGGCCATGCTGACGTGGTGGGCGGAGTCCTCGTATTTCGGGACCAGGAGCTCATGAGGAAGGTCCGGGGAGTCCTCCACTACCTCGGCGGCACCATGGATCCCCATCAGGCCTGGTTGGTTCTACGGGGGATCAAGACCCTGGCCATGCGTGTGAGGACCGGTCAGGCGAACGCCAAGGTCCTCGCCCAGCTCCTGTTGGACCATCCAGCGGTGGAGGTTGTTCGGTATCCTGGGCTGCCTGGGCACCCCCAGGCCGGGCTCATCGCTCGTCAGATGGCCGGGCCCGGTTCGTTGATCTCTTTCGACCTCACGGGTGGGATCGAAGCTGGCCGGGAGGTTTTGAGAGCGGTACACCTGCCGGCATTGGCGGTCTCTCTGGGCGGTGTGGAGAGTCTGATTCAGCATCCCGCCTCCATGACCCACGCGGCTGTGGCCCGCGCAGACCGCCTTGCGGCAGGGATCACAGATGGGCTGGTCAGGTTGGCGGTGGGTTGCGAGGGTCAGGAGGACCTGGTGGCCGACCTCAGGCAGGCTCTGGACACGCTGGTATAGGATCGGACACGAAAAGCTGCGCCATGGCGGACGCGGCGATCCAAAAATGCGTACCGTGCCTCCGTATCTGGGTGGCGCTTTCGGATTCCGCCAACTCCTTCCTCAATAGGGCCTTTTCCTCTCTCCCCAGTCGTTTCAACCGAGACCATTTGCCCCTCTCCTCTCCCTCCAGGTACCGGCATCCACCCGGCCCATCAGTCAAACGGTGGGTGGAAAAGAAGTGTGTCAAGAAGACTCCTGATCCAGGCCCCTGGGAGGATCACCCGACACACGTGTTGACGGTGAGGTCGAAGAGTTGTAATGTGCATATGCACACAATGAAATGAACCCGCCCGCCAACTCTTGGAGTCGAGCCGAAGGAGGAGAATCATGGCCGAGCAACTCACCTCACAGGAGGTCTTCGGGTTCCTACGCCCCAAACAGGTCCACGCCATCAGTGAAAGCTCCAAGAGGATCCGTCTCGAGTCCGGGGCCACGGTATACGAGCGGGGGACCAAGGCTGAATAATTCTTCACTCTGCTAGAGGGGGAGGTCGCTCTGCACCTCCTAGGGAAAGGCGGAGTCAATGTACTGATCGAGAAGCTGACGAACGGTGCCATGTTAGGCTCCTGTTTGTGCTTTCAACGGAGCTCCTACGCACTGACGGCTCGTTGCACGAGGGACTCCGTCCTTCTGAAGGTCAGAAGTGAAGTGTTAATGAAACTCATGGAGAAGGACTTGAAGATGGGGTACCCCCTCCAGGCCCGGCTCTCGAAGATT
>JBDHMC010000464.1:0-2593 GCA_039656355.1 Gemmatimonadota bacterium
AACCGGGAACCTCCGACCGATACTAGGAAAGAGCAGCACTTCGACCCTCGAGCCACTTCGTATTGATGCCCCAAGCACCCGTGTTATCTTTGATTTATGCGACTTTTCGCGAAATCTGGAGCGGAAGTGGCGGAACTGGTAGACGCGCGAGATTTAGGATCTCGTGGCTTAGGCCGTGGGGGTTCGAGTCCCCCCTTTCGCATGTAGATCGTTAGCATCTTCATCATTTTTGAGACGAGCTGGGAATGGCCATAGATCCTTCGAACCTCCAAATCGACCTGGAAGAACAGGAAGCCTGGAAGCGCCGCCTCACGGTAACCGTTCCGGCAGGTTCGGTTCAGACCGAGCGTGGCAAGATCATTCAGAAACTGGGTGGCAGGCTGAAGCTCCCCGGTTTCCGGAAGGGTAAGATTCCCGCCAACGTCGTGGAACAGCAGTTCGGTCAGGCGCTGGATCAGGATGTTCTGGACAAAGTCATCGGTGAAGCCTAC
This sequence comes from Gemmatimonadota bacterium, assembly GCA_039656355.1. Taxonomy (GTDB): domain Bacteria; phylum Gemmatimonadota; class Gemmatimonadetes; order Longimicrobiales; family Gaopeijiaceae; genus JABDNZ01. Next base: position 492 of record JBDHMC010000464.1, read on the forward strand.
CGGGCGGCCCTCAAAACCCAAGAGTTGGAGCCGATCTCCGAAGGGCACGTAGAGGACGTTCAATACAAACCCAGAGAAGACCTGACCTTCTCCATCTCCTTCGATGTCCAACCTGTCATCGACCTGGAACGGTTGGGTGGTTTCACCGTCACCCGCCCGAAGATCGAGGTGGCGGAGGAGGATCTAAAAAGGGTGGCGGAACGCCTCCGTGACCAGGCGGGGGTTTGGAAGCCCCTTGAAGACGGGGCTGCCGACGACGGAAACCTGGTGACCCTGGAGATCCAACGTCTGGAGGACGGTGAACCCGCAGGCGAGAGTCGGCCCTACGAAATCGTACTTGGGGACGGCGAGGCGATTCCCGGGGTTGAGGACGCCGTGCGTACCCTCTCGGTAGGGGACACAGGTGAGTTCACGGTGACCTTTCCAGAAGACTTCCCGGATGAGGAACGTCGGGGAGAGAAGCAGCATCTTCGTATCTCCCTGCAAGGCAGAAAGCTCAAGGAACTCCCCGAGTTCAATGACGAGTTCGCCAGGTCCTTGGGTGAGTTCGAGGACATTGGGACTTTGAAGGCCCGCATCCAGGATGATCTGGAGAGAGAAGCGAAAGAACAGTCCGAATCAGTGGTCCGCTCCCAGTTGGTGGAGAGCCTTCTGGAAGCCAACCCTTTTCAGGCCCCTCGCTCCATGGCGGAGCGGTATATGGGGTCGGTTTTGGGCGACACGTCCAAAATGGATCCTGAAATGCTGGCCCAGACTCAGGAGACGATCCGTCCGGAGGCAGAGAAAGCCGTGCGGAGGATTCTTGTGGTGGACCGGGTGGCTGAACTTCAGGGCTTGAGAGCCACCGAGGACGAGATTGACGACCGGGTTCAGGAGATCGCCGAAAAGAGTGACGCGAAACCGGCCCAGGTATACGCCAAACTGCAGAAGGCCGGGAATCTGGACGCCCTAGAGCGGGAGATCACGGAACGGAAGGTGTTCGACTTCCTAAAGGGCGAATCCACCATCGACCAGGAATAGACGAGGAAACAGAGAGAGAAATGCCCATTTTTCCACCTTATGTCATCGAGCGCACCAGCAGGGGTGAGCGGAGTTACGATATCTTCAGCCGCCTCCTCATGGACCGGATTGTCTTTTTGGGGAGTGCTGTGGATGATAACGTCGCAAACATCATCATTGCTCAGCTCCTCTTCTTGGATGCCGAAGACCCGGAAAAGGACATCTATCTCTATATCAACTCCCCTGGGGGAAGCGTCTATTCCGGCCTAGCCGTCTACGACACGATGCGCCACCTGAGGGCGCCGGTTTCTACTTTCTGCGTGGGGATGGCCGCATCCATGGCGGCAGTTCTGGTGGCGGCGGGTGAAGAGGGCAAGCGGGCAGCCTTACCCAATTCCCGTATCATGATCCACCAACCGTCCTCGGGGGCTCACGGAACCGCGGCGGACATCGAGATCGCAGCCAAGGAGATCCTCCACGTCCGGAAGAGCCTGAACGAGATTCTCGCCTTCCATACGGGACAGACCACGGAGAGGATCGCCGAGGACGTGGACCGGGACCGGTTCATGAGTCCGCCTGAGGCGGTTGAATATGGGATCATTGATCGGGTCCTGGAGCCGGGAGATTCGGGCAGGGAACCCACAAAGCCGGTTGACTCCGACCACCCGGAACCGGCATCGGAATAGCGGCAGGAGACCATTGATTGGGGGATGACCCCCTACTCGGAGGAAGGCCATGAGTGTGACCGGCGACAAACATCTCCGGTGCAGTTTCTGCGGAAAATCCAAAGACAGCGTCAAGAAATTCATCTCTGGACCCTCCGTCTATATCTGCAACGAATGTGTCTCTCTCTGTAATGAGATCCTCGCCGAAGAGGAAGAGCGTGAGGCTGTAGAAGCTCAAGTTCCGAGCCCTACTCCTATGGAGATCAAGGAGATTCTGGACGAATACGTCATCGGACAGGACGAAGCCAAGCGAGCACTGTCCGTATCGGTCTACAATCACTACAAAAGGGTGAACCACCAGGGGGTGTTGGACGAAGTAGAGATCGAAAAAGCCAACATCCTTCTCATGGGCCCTACAGGCGTGGGGAAAACCCTCCT
>JBDHMC010000465.1:0-2593 GCA_039656355.1 Gemmatimonadota bacterium
TTCGTCTGGTCGTGCATTTTCAGCTTCCCGGGAGCCTGGAGGCTTACTACCAGGAGGCCGGACGAGCGGGAAGGGATGGGTCCGAAGCCCGTTCCCTAGCCCTCTTCAGCCCACGAGATCGGGGAATTCATGATCGCTTCCTGGCTATGGCCCATCCGAATCCGGAGGTTCTCACCAGGGTCTACCATCACCTTTGCCAGACCACAAATCCTCATATTTCCACCAACGCCTCCGTCACGTCCCTTCTGCGAGCTATGCGTGTGAGGGCGGGGGCCGAGGACGTGATGGTGGCTCTGCGGGCCCTGGATCGGTGCGGATCCATTTCTCTTGCGGAGCCGAGCGGAGGGGGTGGGGAGGATTCGAAGGTTCATTCTCACCACATATCCCTCCTGGGGAAAGCACCGGATATGGACGACCTGGTACGGCTCCGCCGCATCGCCCGAGGGCAGCTGGAGGCCGTCTTTTCGTTCGCTCGCGGGCGGGAGTGTAGACGGCGAACCCTGCTCCGCTATTTCGGAGAGGAGGTAGGGAGGGGGGGATGCAACGCTTGTGACCGGTGCCGCGAAGGGGTCGGCTGGGGGATCACAGAGCGGTTCCGGGCCGGCGCAGCCCTTTTTGGCCGCCGGGCCCTCCAGTAGTTTCCTTGTTAACGTGGAGCCCCCCCGGAGGGTGAAAACCCTGCAAGGGGAGGGTCTTCTTTTCGTCTGCCAGTTCAAGGAAGCCATGGACCGCTACCTGACCGACCATCACAGGGAGTTTCAGGAGGAGGTACGGGCATTCGCCCAGGAGAGCATTCGTCCGGTCGCGAGAGCCCTGGATGAAAAGTGTGAGTTTCCCTGGGAAAACGTTCGCGAAATGGCGCGGCGTGGTTGGATGGGGATCCCATTCTCTGAGGAGTATGGAGGGATGGGAAAGGACTACCTCAGCTACATTCTAGCCATTGAAGAGCTGGCCAAGGTGGACGCCAGCCACTCCATCACTGTGTCGGCACACACCACCCTCGGCACTTCGCCCATCGTTTATTTCGGCACCGAGGAACAGAAACGAACCTGGGTGCCGCTTCTGGCTCAGGGCACGGTGCTTGGGGGTTTCGGTCTCACCGAACCGGGAGCGGGCTCGGATGCTTCAGGGACCCGGACCCGGGCCGTGCGGGAAGAGGGCGGGTGGCGCCTGAACGGATCGAAGATCTTCATTACTCATGCTGGAGTGGGGGAGATTTTCACGGTTACCGCTGTGACCGATCCAGACCGGGGATCCAAAGGCATCACCAACTTCGTCGTGTGCAAGCCCACGGCGGATCTGGACCGGACCAAGGCTTTGGGGGTAGGCCATGCCCCAGAGCTGGACTTCATTCCCGGCGTGCGAGCGGGAAAGAAGGAAGACAAGCTGGGATGGAGGGCCTCCGACACCAGGGAGCTTTTCCTGGAAGACGCCCTTGTCCCTGAGGGAAGCCAACTCGGGGAAGAGGGCCGGGGCTTCATCAATTTCATGAAGACCCTTGATGCGGGGCGGGTAGGGGTGGCGGCCCTTTCACTCGGGTTGGCAGAAGGAGCGTTCGAGGAAGCGCTTCGGTACACACAGGAGCGTGAGCAGTTTGGGCGAAAAATCTGGGATTTCCAGGCAGTTCAGTTCCGTCTGGCCGACCTCGGCACAGAGATCCAGGCGGCGAAACACCTCACCTATCATGCAGCCTGGTTGCAAGACCAGGGTCGGCCCTTCGGAAAAGAGGCCGCCATGGCGAAACTCTATGCATCGGAGCTTTGCATGCGGGCCACGACCCAGGCCGTTCAGCTCCTCGGGGGAGTGGGGTATACCCAGGACTACCCCGTTGAGCGAATGATGCGCGATGCCAAGGTTTGCGAAATCGGTGAGGGTACGAGTGAGATTCAGAGGATCGTGATCGGTCGGCACCTCGTGCAGGAGGCCTTCGGGAACTGAGGCCACTGGACGGGAGGCATACGCGTCTCGCGATCCAATTGCAGGAATGAAGCGAGCTCCGGACTTCCGGTGCTCCTCGTGATGGTCGGAATCCGGCTGGCGAGCAGGGATTGCTCGGGCGAACCGGGTCCGGGGTTCCAGGAGGATTCAGGAGAGGAGCCTCGCCAACAGGAGTCATAGGGCATTGAAAAGAGAGATTTTGGTGAGCGCCTCTCCCCAGGAGTCGTGGGTGGCGCTCCTCGAGGACGAGCATCTGGTCGAGCTCATGTACGATCGACCAGACCAAAGTCGCCTGGTGGGGGACATCTTCCTTGGGAAGGTCGAAGCGGTCCTGCCGGGGATTCAGGCTTCTTTTGTCGATATCGGCACGGAAAAAGCCGGGTTTCTTCACGCGTCGGATTTGGACTACGCAGACGACGATGATGACGAAAACGGTGACAACGGGGGTCGCCGGAGAGGGCGGAAGGAAGTCCCCATCCAGGATGTGATCCGCCAGGGTCAGGAAGTCCTGGTTCAGGTCACCAAAGAGGCCATCGGAACCAAAGGCCCTCGCCTCACCACCCAGATCTCCCTCCCCGGTAGATTCCTGGTCTTCATGCCCGGCTCCTCCCATGTGGGCGTGAGCCGGAAGATCGAGGATCGAGGGGAGCGGTCG
>JBDHMC010000466.1:0-6005 GCA_039656355.1 Gemmatimonadota bacterium
ATCTGGGCAAAGGAGATTTCATCCTTCACCACCTCCCGGATGGTGTCGGGGAGGACGGCGGCGTCGTCCCGGTAGAGGCGGGTTGCCGCCACCACCGGCCAGATTCGAGCCGGAGCGGGGGGCGGGGTGAAGCTCGGTCCGCCGCACGCCGTGGCCAGTCCAGCCAGAATCAAGAATCCCAGGATCACTCTGAACGATGGGTCGCCTGACTTTTTCACCTTCGCCCCTTGGTTAAGAGGTCAGTGTTCGATGTACTTACCGGACGAAGCTACGCGGGCAGGAGAATCCGTCAAAGAAACCTCGTCGCAAAATCGGGTCCAACCCTCCCAGATTCAGATCGGCTTGCACGGTGGCCCCAGAGTCGTCCATGGTCCATGAGAGACGCCACGTGTCTCCGGAGGGCTGCCAGTCGGCCTGTTGGAAGAACTTGAACAGCGCCCAAGTGCCTCGGTGGATGAGGTCTTCGCTTTGCCCGCCGACCTCGACTCTTAGGACCACCTCCCCGGCGCTGGCACTTTCCCATGTGTAGGTTTCCCAACCGGTGTCGTTCCTAACAAAACTCTTTTCGTCCCCATCTACATTCAGAGCGATGGCGGGAACCTGGTCGGTGGGCTGGCCCCTGAAGCGGAACCGAAGACGGGGATCCGGGCCTTCGTGACTATAGAAGGCGTTGGAGACGACCCGGGCTCGGTCGACGAATCGTTGGAATTCTGGAGATAGAGTGAGACCGCTGTTTCGAATGTCATCTAAGAAATCCCAAAGAACTCCACCGTCTGAATGAAGGAGATCATTGACACCCGTCAGGTCCGCATCCTGTCCCTGGATTTGGAAGGGAAACTGCTGGAGGACTGCTCCCACGCCACGACAGAACCGCTGCCCTCTGCCCTCCATGGCGGCGGCGTCGCCCCGATCGATGGCCGATTGTGCGAATCGAATCGGGGCCCGGAGTAGCTGCTCAACCGAAGATCCCACCTCCACGGCTGCGTCTGGAGAAATGTTGAAGCTCGATTGGAGAGCGTCGATCTTGCCTGAGGCTGCCTGCGCTGCGGTGGTAGCTGCTTCCTGTGCACTGCAGGATCCCGGGTTTCCGGCCAATTGGCCCATTGCCCCTGCGAGCTGTCCAAAATCGGTCATGTAGCCCTGACTGCCGTCTCCATAAAGCCGCTCGGTCAACTCCGGCGGTGACACCACGTGGAGTGGCTGGAAGGATGGAGCGACGATGGCCGAGTCTGTCAGTACCCCGGTATTTGTGCTCGCAACGTGGAACATCTGGAGGAGGGGAGACCGGGGGCTCGCCAACTCCCTCAGGGCGTTCTCTGCCCTCGTCATCCCCGGGTTTGGGATGGTCGCAGACGAAAGGAAGGTCACCCAGGTCTGGATGTACTCCCGCTGATACTGGGCCCTGAGGGATGTGGTCATCTGGTCCGGATCGAGTCCAGAGAAGTAATCCGGCCCGACGACATACGAATCCCGGTCGAAAAGGTCGGCGGCGCTCTCCAGGCTTTGGAGTACGAAATCCCACCCCCCCGAGGTGAAGGCTCCAGGTACCTCGAAGGCATTCACCACATAATTGGCCGATCCCGGGAAATCCCGGTTGAGCTGCACGGAGGCGAACTGGCTGTTGGCCTGGGAGAGCATGGCGGCGTAGAGGGATTGCTCAGTAGCGTTGTCCCGAAGGAAAGCCCTGGCCCTTTCAACCAGCAGATCGTTCGTGGCGTCCTGGTAGGGGTTCAGGTGGGGGAGTTCGGAGGCGTAGAGGTCGAACTGCCGGCGGACGATCCCCCGGCGCTCATCGTCCAACTCGCGCTCACCCAGCCACTCCGCCGTCAGGACCGGACTCAGGAATGATCCGGAACTGGAGTCAGGAAAGGACGTGGTGATGAGGTACGCCTTCAGGGCCGAGTACTTTGCGTCGTACTGCTCCTGGGTCCCCTCTGCCGAGGGATTCCCCAGGGTGTTCGTGAGACCGGCCATAGTCGCTTCGAAGAGGAGCGTGCGGAACCGGTCGAAGTAAAGGCGGCGGGCATTGGGAAACATGGAAGAGCCGGAGTAGAGTCCCCAGCGAATCCAGAGAGGCCGGAGAACCTCCAACCTCTCCAGATTCTCCAGGGACGGGACCCCAGGTCCGGCTGAGCGGACGTTCTCCACCGATCGAATAGCTTCCTGCGTTTCCCCTTGGAGGCCTCGGTTTCCGAAAAACGAGATAGTAAGAAGGAGGCCTAACACGGCCACCAGGCCGACTCCGGAGCCTAGCAGGGCCCGTTTTCGCAGGGCGGCTCTGGGGCCCCCAAGGGACGCAGCAACCGCAACGGTATCCCGGAGGAGAACCTGGGGGAGGAGGCGGCCCAGGAATGTCCACTGAGCGACACGGCCTCCCCCTCCCTGTGGTGGTTGGGGCTCTGCCACCAAACTGGAGGGATCGAACACCATGGTCGCCCCCCTGGGCACTTGGGGGATCGGTGGGGCGACGGCTGGCTCCGGTCTCGAATCCAACGACAAGGGTCTGATCCCGGTGAAATAGAACCCTCTCAGAAAAGAACTGACCCTGAGTTGATCCGGCCGGGTGAGCTCCAGGAGGAACTCCTGTGCCTTGTCGGCGAGTTTCCGGAACTCCCGAGGAAACTCATAGGCAGACGACCTCTCGACGGGGTCCCCCGCTCGGGCCATGACGTCAATGCGTCGCCGGGCCAGGGCGAGGAACACGCTCTCGAAGGCCTCCCTGAGCCTCTTGGCCTGCCACTGTGTGAAGAGGCCCGGATCCTGGCCCTCCGAGAGGGGGAGGGTCACGCCCAAAGGCTCGGTGCTCTCCGATTCATTGAGATTCCGGACGAACTCGGTGAAGTACCGGATCTCGTCGGCTTTGGTGAAAAGCACATAGACCGGGAGGCGTGTATCCAAGAGCTCAGCCGCCTCGTTCAATCGGACCCTCAGTTCCTTTCCGAGGGTTCCCAGCGCTTGGCGGTCCTTTCCTGTCAGCCACTCGCTACTCACGCATACGACGGCGATCCGAGAGGGTTGGCCCTGGAAGAGTCCGGAAAACGCCTTGGTTCTTATCTCCCGGAGCACCCGATGCCATGTCTGTGACGATTGGGTGACCCCGTCACCAGCTTCGAGGAACAGGGTCTTCTGACTGAGCCATAGGTTCAGGTTCGGTGTGGGGGGTGGTGGCTCTCCGCTGTCCCCATCACCGGCGAGAAGGTCCGTTTCAACCCCCGCCCTCTGGACCACACTGGTCTTCGCACTCCCGGCGGGTCCGAGGAAAAGGACCACCGGGAGGGAGCGAAATCCCTTCTTCCCCGTCACTCCAGAGCCGGCAAGTCTCCGGGCCGCAGTTGCCAGGATCGAGGTGATCTCGGCGTCCTCTGATGCTGTCGCCGGGCCCTTTTCTTTCTTTGGAAGTAGGCGATAGACGAGGAAAACCAGGAGGATGCCCAATAACCACAGGCCGCCTCGGAACAGCCACAGCTTCAAGCCACCGAGTCCGAGGAGGTTCCCCGCATACCATCCGAGAAGCCCCACTACGCCAATCGCCGGCACGCCGATTTTTAGTGCAGCCGATAACCGATGAAGAGAACCACCAGAACCGCGAGACCAATGATGGTTAACCGTGTGAGGCGAGGGACCCAGGGATCACTGCGTTCCGGTGCCGTTTCGCCATCGGGGAGTTGAGCCTGGGGAGTAAAAGCCCCTGATCCTCCTCGAATCCTGTGGAGTTTTTGGGTGGTGGCGGTAACGAGGCCCTGAATCTCCGCTCCATCTGAGGCTGCATAGCGGCCTTTGAAACCCAGGAGGAGGCAAAGCAGGAAGAGTTCGAGAATGTCCCCCAGGTCATTGGATTCGGGCCGAGCCAGGAGATCCCGGAGTTGGAGATAGAAGTTCTCCCCGGCCACGTTTTCTCCAAAAAGCTCTTGCTGCAGGGGATACCCGATCCAGTCCTCTCGAAGGGGCCCCGGGGAGTTGAGGATGGACTCATCCAGGAGGGCCACTACCGCATAGGTAGCCAGTTTTGCGAAATCGGGGGGATACCCGGCCTGGCGAATGGTGGAGTCGGCCTGGCCCAGAAGCTGTCGGACGTGCCGACGAAATTCAGTCGAATCGGGGGCGTGGAATCGATTCTGTCGGACCCGTGCGGCTACGGTGAGAGGTTCCTGGAATGCCAGGCTGAGCCTTCCCTGGTAGCCAGGGAAGTGAGATTCGGCAGGCCCCACAGGGGGGCTTAACGACGAGTCAGAATTCATGGCGTCTTTCGATCGTTCAGTCCTGGACTACGATCAATTCCATGTCTGCATCCCCCAGCACATCGGGAACGTAAATCCCGATGGAGGAGCGGGTTTCGATGAGCTGCCAGCAGGGTCCCGCCTGGACAGCGCGAAAATACTGACTCCCCAGCCGCCGAGGGATGGAAGAGGGAGGCTGAGGAATGTGCTCTAATCGCAGGCCCGGGTTGGCATCGTCCACAAGGCGGAGGATGTCCTCAGCAGAACAGACCTTTACCAGAGCCGGGACGTTTCGGAGCACTTCCGAATCTCCGCTTTCGGAGGAGACACGGATGACCCACTCGGACGGGCGGAAGACTCGTTGGTCGTCCAGGGGAGCCGAAAGAAGGTTCGAAGCCTGACGCCCCAGGGAGACCGTGATAAAGCCCTCGGGCACCATCACCTGGAGGAGTTGACGGACCCTTTGGTCCAGGGTGAAAAAGCACCCCGTAAGGTCATCGTGTGTGTAGGGCGGGAGGTCCCCGGGGCCAAACTCTGTAGAAAAGGTGGAGAGTGTACCCGCTAGGCGGGACATTTCCCGAAAGAGGTCTTCCGGGTGACACCGAGAGAGGCTCTTGAGGTGGCTCAATCCAGCGAGACCGGAGTGAATGGCGTGAGACATCCAGTAACTTAGGACCTCTTCGGAGGAGAGGTCCGCCAGATCGTGGCCAACCATCTTCCGTCGCTGAGCCATGACGTCAGCCTTCGATTGGAGCATTTCCACCAACCCCGCCGCTATGGCCGGAAGGCGCCCCGATGCTCCCAGGTGGAGGGACGGCGGGATGAAGTCCTGAACGAACTCGAAATGGCCGCTGGGGCCACGTTGGATCATGGCCATGGGAAGCGTGACCAGATCTTCGGTGATCTCCGAAGAGAAAACGGTTCTGAAGTTCTTGGAGGCGACCAGGAGATCCCGCTTGTCCAGCCCGGTGTTCTCGTCTTGAACCTTTACCGTTTCGGCTCGGTAGCGGTGTTCAGAAGAAAATCCCCCGGCTACCTCTACCGTAACATCGCAGTTCGATCTTCCCGGTTTCATGGAGGGGATTGCCAGGAAAATGGGTATCCTGCCCCCGGTGGGGTCGTCTCCCTCTCGAGCTTCCAAAGGGGCTGGGAGCGGGTCTCCCTGAGGGAAATCAAATGCCAACCCGTCGGGCATGACCCCTCGAGCCTCAAGAAGGGAAACGGTTCCCTCCCGGATGGCCTCTTCGTCCAGGTTGAGTTGAATAAACCCATAGGGCTTGAAAAACAGCCTGGATAGAGCAAACGCTGCCGAGGCCTCGAAGTACGAGGATTGGGCTTGGAAGTGATGTTGGGCGAGGTGCATGCCCTCGCTCCATACCACTCTGGAGTATGGTCTCAATCCCATTTTGGCCTGGCATAAGAGGTGGCGAGGAGAATTCAGAGGTCCGGGTTTCTGAGGCCCGCGTCCCCTGAATCTTTCTGAACTGGCCTTGGCCAGGCAAGGCCTACGGTTTGCTCTTAGGAAATCGCCTGTCTAGGTTTTAGCTTCCCACCCGCCGATCCATCCGTTGGGCCTGACGGGTGGGTTTAGCACTCTGGCTGCAGGATACAGGTGAGTTTCAACATGACTGGCGAAGAATTCCATTCAAAATACCGTCTGGCCGAACGACTGACAAAGCCTCCCGTTGTCACCCATCAGGCCACGGACGCATCCGGGTCTCCGGTTTTGGTTCATTTCCTAGTGGGAAGCGAAACAGAATCGGGTGCTTCGTACCTCGAGCCCCTTTC
>JBDHMC010000467.1:0-2578 GCA_039656355.1 Gemmatimonadota bacterium
ACCGAGAGGAGCCGACGGCCGTTCTGTCGCCATGCAATGTCTCGCCGAGAATCGTAGCCCGCCCCGGTCTACCCTGACGACCCCCCGCGAACCCTACCCGCCCGGAAGACGGGGATGGGTGGTGCCCCTCGAAAAGCGGGGGGCGGCGGGGTGGTTTCTTTCTGCTATCCCCTCACCTGAAAGGCTTCGCTCGGTGCCACCCATCAAGCGGCGCTGGCCTGTTTCGCATAACGCTCCGGCTGTTGCCGAGCCGGCCCAAACCTGTCTGCTGAAATACTGCGCTTTTCGTAATCAGGCTACCGAGTTCTGTTCCTCACCCGGCTCAGGGCCGGTTGGGTCGAAGGCCGCCGCAGGCGGCCGCAGCCGGCAACAGACCTTGTTATGTGGAGTGCCGATGCCCACCCGGAGTACGAGGTGCAAACCGAGTGCTCCGGACGCTCGGGTCCAGCTTTCCCTGGGGGCATCCGATGGGTTCCAGGACCCCGGCCTGGTCTTCTAGGCGCAGGCGGCACGGTGAACCAAAAACCTTGTCTGCCACGGGATACCACAAAGGAACCCGCCGCCCCTCAGCCATACACGAAGCAGCTCCGGCGTGGGTCCTTGTGATCGTATAGCACCGGCACCGAATCCCCCTCGCCCCAAAAACGCGCCATTTCTACGGCGTTATCCATGAACGCAATATAGACCGTGCCATCCACCTCGAACTCATACTTGAAGGTGGCGAAGGTGGAACCTCTCTCCACCGAAAGGATAACCCCACGCGCTGACTCCCCTTCGCGAAACAGATCATCGTACCTACGCTTTCGTTTCCGGACGATTGACCTAAGAACCAGTTGTAAGGTCCCAAGGCTCATCACCGTACCCAGGCCGGCGATACAGATCCACAGCCCATGAATGCCACCAGACCATAATCTCCGATCCGGAAACAGGGGATTGACCAGATTCCGGTACACGCCCTTGAACTCGCCCTCGGGGTCACGAGGCGGCGGTCCCAGGTCCACAAGTCGCGGACCGTCATCACTTGCGATCACAACACGCTGACGGGGGACAGGGGATGGGGAAGCGTCGTCGGCTCTGACGATAACGCCCGCAGGCTCCTGAGGAGGATCGGTCAGAAACTGTCGAGCGGCCACGGCTGTTTGTGGCCGATCCCGCGCAGCCGGGCGCAGGAGAGCCTCGATCAACCGAGCCAAGGGACCGTCGCAGGGAAGATCCCTTGGCACCTCGATGCGGCCCGAATCGAAAGGGAAATCTGTGGGCAGCTTGCCGGTGACGACGTGGAGCAGCGTAGCCCCCAACGCATAGAGGTCCGAAGTGGGTCCGGCTTGGCCGACCATCTGCTCCGGCGGCATGTAGCCGAAGGTGCCCACGACGGTAGCTCCTGCCTGGCTGGCCAAGCGCCAACCGGAGCACACGCCTCCGAAGTCCACCAACGCCACCTTGCCTTCAGGACGGATGAGCACGTTGGAGGGCTTGATGTCCCGATGAAGTACCGGTGGCGACCGTCCGTGCAGGTACTCCAGGATTTCGAGTAGCCCCAGGGCTACCTCGTGCACCTCCTCCTGCCCCAGCATCGGACCGGAATCCATGCGCAGTTGTAACGACGTGCCCTCCACGAACTCCTGCACAATGCACAGGGTGGTTGACTCGCTCCCGGCCCTGAAGAAGTCCAGGATTTTCGGGATACCTGGGTGATCGAGGCGAGAAAGAACGTCGGCCTCCCGCTCGAAGAGTTCGAGTTGCTTCCAGTCATCAAGGTGCTCGAAATGCAACTCTTTCACAGCTACCGGGCTTGTTCCACTCTTTTCCCGACAGAGCAGGGTGCGACCAGAAGACCCCTGACCAAGGACACGAATCACCTCGAAACGGTCTTCAATCACCCGGGGACCTTCACCTTGAGGCATCCTTGGACTCCCAAAATTCGGTGGAATAGTCAACCAAGCATGGATTCTGCTCCGGGCCTACCGGAACCGCAAGTCTTACGGTTGAGCGAGATTCTCCTTCGTCTTGACCGAGTGTTGAACGACGTGTCATCGGATCGCAGGTGCACTTCGACCGTTGGCCCTCTCCATAGAGGCCGCTACGATGCTCGGGCTGATTCTGCGGATTCTGGGCCTCCCCAATCCCTTCGTAGAACTTGAATCCTAGGTTCAAACGGTCACGAGACCAAAGGTATTTCACATAACGCTCCGGCTGTTGCCGAACCGGCCCCACCACTGGGTTCCACGGCACCGCTTCCTTCGACTCCACCAGTTCCCTTCGCCAACTCCCCATGCCCGTGGCCGGTTGGGTCGAAGGCCGCCGCAGGCGGCCGGAGCCGGCAACAGACTTTGTTATATGGTGTATGTCGTGCTCGACGAAGCACTTCCACCCTTCGGCCACCAGTGGTTTCACTCGTCGCCGCCCACCCAAATCGCGAGCCAGTCGTTCGCAGTACCATCTGTGATCTGCCAGAGTTCGCCCTGCTCAGGGTTCACAGCAAAGATGTGCCAGGGCCCGTTCCGGTCGCTTTCGAAAGCGATCCAATCGCCTGATGGAGCCCATCCATCAAAACGATCTGTGGCGGGGTCGTTGGTCA
>JBDHMC010000468.1:0-5011 GCA_039656355.1 Gemmatimonadota bacterium
CAGCGGTTTGACCGTGGGATCAAAGGCCCCCCCACTGGCATGGTGAAAGAACCGGGCCTGCCGCATCACGGTGGTGAGCTCCGGCGGAGGTCCTTCGATCGATCCTTCCGTATTCAGATAGGAGAGAGCCGACGACGAATCGTACCGGTTCAGGAGATTTACCACCCGATCCATTTCCTGGAACGCCAGGGCCGCTGCGTCCTGAACCAAACTCGGAGATTCATGCACCGCCGTCACCGAGACCAGTGTACCCATGGAGGGTTGGCTACAGGTGACCTTGTGCCGGTTCCCCATGACGGGGACTGATTCGTTTGCGATCTGGGGGGGCGCCGCACGCTGAAAGCCCATATCGGCCAGGGTGGCCATCTTCTGGGCAATGAGCATGGATGAATCCATCAGGTTTCTCGGTAAAGAGCGAAATCCTAAGTGGCTGAGAACTCTGGGGTGAGAGTTTCCCGAACCCTTTCCAATAGGGCTTTGGTAGCTCGGATTCCCTCGGGTTCGCTGATTTCCGTTCCCTCCCATTCGATGCCCACGTACCCTCGATAACCCGCCTCCAGGACGATCCGCATGATGCGGAAGAAGTCCATCTCCGATTCGTTCCCCTCGGCATCAAACACGTGGGATTTGGCGCTCACCGCCTTCGCGTATCGCATCAATTCCTCGATGCCCCGGTAGCGGTCGTAGGTCTCGCCATTCCCGATATTGAAGTTGCCGAAGTCCGGAAGGGTCCCGCAGCGGGGGTGATCCACAGCCTCCATCACGCCGGACAGCCAAGCACCGTTGGACGAAAGGCCCCCATGGTTTTCCACCAGGACGTTGATCTCCCGCTGGTCGGCGAACTCCGAGAGACGTCTCAGGCCGTCGGCTGCCAGATCCAGTTGTTCCTCCGGGCTTCCTGCAGATTGGGCGTTGACTCGGATGGCATGGCACCCCAGGAACCGGGCCGCATCCACCCACCGGTAATGGTTCTCCACCGCCTGGCTCCGAGCCGCAGGGTCTGGGTCGCCGATGGCCCCCTCGCCGTCACACATGATGAGGACGCTTCTTACCCCGTGATCGTCGCACCGGGTCTTCAGATCGGTGAGATAGGCAGAGTCCTCTGCCTTGTCTTTGAAGAAGGAGTTCACGTACTCCACGGCCTCGATGCCGTACTCCGTCTTGGTCACCCCGGGAAAATCCAGATTGTCCAACTCCCCGGCGTTGAGACTCCGGTGAAGCGACCATTCGGCCAGTGAGATTCGGAAGAGGGGCTCTCCGGTCCCGAGAGCGGGGGCCGGATCCGGCCCACATCCCGGGAGGGTCAAGGAGTAGGCAGCGGGCAGGGCAGCAGCGGCGCCCGCGAGGAATCTGCGACGACTAATGGGTCCCGACAGCGGTACAACCATGGTCAGAGTCCTCCTCTGGGTGCCTAGTCACAGGCTTGGTCAAGGGAGATTTTGGGGGACGGGAGAGGAAAAGGCAAAAAATGGAACCGATGGATGGTCGACTATCTAGGAGCCTGTCTCGTAGTGGGGCGCGGTCCATTATGCGGACAGGCCCCAAGGGCCCTAGATTCGGTTGCCATGACACCCCCGAGCCGACGCGACTTTATCAAGGCTTCTCTGGCGGCCGCTGCCACCGGCACCATCCTTCCAGGAATGGGTGGATGCCAGGGCACATCTCCAGGAGCCGGCCGGCCCAACCTCCTCTTCGTGTTCCCCGACCAGATGCGAGGTCAGGCCATGGGATTCCTGGGGGAGGATCCAGTCATCACACCAAACCTTGATCGCTTCGCCAGCGAGAGTGTGGTCTTTACCCAGGCCGTGAGTAACTACCCCGTGTGCAGCCCCTACCGGGGCATGATGCTCACCGGGCGTTACCCCCACTCCAACGGAGTCCTGGCCAACTGCAACACCAACGGTGCGACGTACGGATACGAACTCCCGGTCGATGCCAGATGCTGGTCCGACGTCCTCCATGAGGACGGCTACGCCCTAGGTTATATCGGGAAGTGGCACCTGGACTCGCCCCACCGACCCTATGTGGACACATCCAACAACACGGGGGAGTTCGCGTGGAATGAGTGGACAACCCCCGAGCGCCGTCACGGCTTTGATTTCTGGTACGCCTACGGCACCTACGACAACCACGACCATCCCGAGTACTGGACCACCGAAGCCTCCCGGTCTCAGCGGACGCGAGTCGATCAGTGGAGCCCGGAGCACGAGGCCGACCAGGCCATCCGGTTCATCCGGAACGAAGGTGGGGAGTATCGGGACCCGGAAAAGCCCTGGGCCCTCGTCGTATCCATGAACCCGCCGCACATGCCCTATGACAGGGTCCCCGAACGCTACCTGGAGATGTACGGCGACACGACCCCGGACCAGTTGATCAACCGCGACAATGTGAACCTCGGGCTCGACACCAGCGGCACCCGACTCGCCCGCCGGCACATGAAGAACTACCTGGCCCAGGTCACGGGGGTGGACGATCAGTTCGGCCGTATCCTAGCGGCTCTAAGGGAGGATGGACTCGACGAGGACACCATCGTGGTCTTCACTTCGGAGGACCCAGATATACAGTTAGTAAGAACGTCCACTATGAGGAGTCCATGCGAGTGCCCTTCCTCATCCGGTGGAGTGGGACCATCGGGCCTCGCCGGGATGACCTCCTTCTGTCCACACCCGACATCTTCCCCACGCTCATGGAGCTCATGGGGCTGAGGGGAAAGATCCCTCAGGACGTGGAGGGAACCAGCCGGGCTTCCATCATCCTGAACAACGATGGGCCCCGCCCAACTTCCCAACTGTATATCTGGGTCCCCTACGGACAGCCAGCGCTTGGCCGTCGCGGAATTCGGACCCACCGATACACCCTGTCCATCGAAAAGAACACCGAAGGTGAGCTGAACTACGTCCTCCATGACAACGTGGAGGACCCGTTCCAGCTCAGGAACATCGCCGAGGAAAGACGGGAACTGGTGAGGGAGCTAATGGAAAACGAACTCGTTCCCTGGTTGGAGAAGACCCGGGACCCTTGGCTTGGGGCCTGAACCTTCACTGGCTTAAGTCCGGCCTCGCACCCTCCGGAAAAAATCCTCCAGCAGGGAACCCGCCGAGAGTTCACCGTCCATCAACGCAGCTAGCTCCTCCTCCCTCCGCCACCTGGCCTGCAGGCTCTCGACCTCCAGCCTCAGAAGGGCCCTCTCCCGGGCTGCATTCACCGTGATCTCCAAGGCCGTTAGGCCCATGGGCTGCAGCTCCCCAAGAGGCTTGCCGTGTCGGGTAAGTATGCGGACCAGAGAGGCTGGCCCCTCCGGGTCGGCGAGGAGGCGAGCGGCCGCCTGGACGGTCACACGGGACTCGCCAAGGTCTCTTTGAAAGGCCATGACCCGAGCCAGTGCCAATTCCGCTTCAATACCGATGAGACGGAGACCGCCCTTTTCGACGTCCAGGCATTCCGGGCACCTCCGGGTGAGGGAGAATGCCTCGCCGGCGGATTTTGTCCCTTCCGACTCCTCCAGCCCCTCCCCGGGTCGCACGATGAGGATCTTTCGGTCCTCGAAGGGAAGATCCCGGAAGACGTGGTCACACTCGGGGCAGGTTCGCTGGCCCACCCAGGCGACATCCCCCAAGCGAATGCGTCGCATAAGGGGGGATGTCCACCGGCTCAAGCGGCCCCGATCCGGAAGTTGCCGACCGTAGCGCCACCAGGCCTCCTCAGCTAGCTCAGCGGGACCGACCTTCACGATCTCGAGAGATTTTACAGCGAAAAGGCTGACGTTGTCGGTTTTCGAAAGGAGCCGCGCCTCCCCGGCCACCAAACCCTCCAGCTCCTCTAAGGTCTCCCAACGAGATTCCAACGGAACGAGGCTCCACCTGCGGCAGGACCGGCACACCACCCAGAGCCTCCCGTTTTGGAGGTCGTAGGCCACCCGGTCTCCATAGGGAAGGTGCTCCAGGACCCGTCCCTCTGGGAACGGAGCACGGCAGACGAGGCAAAGGGAGTACATCGTGACATTCTCGCCCCCCTGCTTCGCATTCCGCAATACACCTTCCTGGGTGATGTCCCAAGCGGCCAACGCATTTTGCAAGACCGAGACCAGTGCATTTCGCAAGCCCCCGAAAACTCCACTTGGCCCGACGGGCTGGAACAGCGCGGCACCTTCTACCTTGCGGCCACGTAAGGTCCCGACGAAATATCAGCCTGGAACCACGAGCCATACCAACCTCAGGAACCGTCTGATGATCGAACTCTTCACCGACCCGGCGTTCTGGGCTGCCCTCTTTTCCGTCACCCTCATCCAGGTGGCTCTGGGCGCCGACAACCTGATCATCATTACGATCCTGGCCGGCAAGCTTCCGAAGGAAAAGCAAACGCTGGCCATCCAGATCGGTTTGATCTTGGCCATGGTCTTCCGGATCATCCTCCTGGGCCTGGTGAGTTGGCTCCTTACTGTAGCAACCGAAGTGTTCCTGACCATCGACCGAGAGATCCTTCCAAACCTCTGGCTCAAGGCCGACCTCAGCGTGAAGGCCTTTGTTCTTGCGCTGGGGGGGCTGGTCCTAATCTGGAAGGGCGTCAAAGAACTCCGGATCAAGGCCAAGGGTGTTGAAGACGAGGTGAAGGACGCGGAGAGCTTCGTGGAGGTAGTGGCGGTCATCCTGGGGATGAACCTTCTGTTCTCAGTGGACTCCATCCTGACCGTCGTGGGAATGACCGACGTCTTCGCCGTTATGGCGGGCTCGGTCGTCATCTCCGTGGCCATGATGCTGATTTTCGCCAAACCCTTGGCCCGATTCCTGGGAGAGAATCCCGATTTTGAGATCCTGGGGCTCTTCGTTCTCCTCCTCGTCGGCTTCGTGCTTTTCCTGGAAGGCGGGCACGTGGCCGGGGTGGCGGTGAATGGCAGCGAGTTTCCCTACATTCCCCAGTGGATCGTAATATTCATTCTCCTCCTTATGTTCAGTGTGGACCTGTACCAGAACTGGTGGGAGAGAAAGGTCCGGGGCAGGGTCCGTTCCCCTGT
>JBDHMC010000469.1:0-2541 GCA_039656355.1 Gemmatimonadota bacterium
CCGGCCAACACAATCACCCCCATCAGAAAGAGGACCGTGTTCAAGATGAGATCGTGAGCCGTTCCCATGGCCGTCTTGAAAGTGAAGGCCACACCCATCTTATATGTGAAAACAGCGAAGATCCCTGACAGGATAATCAGCGCAACGATGGTCTCAGCAGTGACGGCCTTGACGATATTTCGCTTCGGTTTGCTCTCTCGAGCTGACTCGTTACCTCCGACTCCGAAAGACATGCGTGCGCCCCTTTACGTACCCTTCGAGAGTTCCTCGATGGCCCATTCAGCTGCCTGGCGGATTACGTCCTGGTGGGAGGGAGTTTCCAAAGTCTCCCTAAGGAAGGGGAGATGCCTGCGATCTCCACTTCGCCCGACGGCCCTCAGGGCTTCGGCCTGAACCAGGTAGGAATCGTCCTGGCTGAAGCGATCCTGGAAGAAAGGAACCAGGTCCGGACCGCCCTTATCTCCCAGGGCCCGGATGGCCGCTCTCCTGACCCGGGAGTCGACGTCCAGGGCCGCCCCCTTGAAGGGCTCCACGATCCCCGGTCCGCCACTGGCCTCGACCGTCTCCACGGCAGCGACCCGAACTGCCCAAAATGGATCATCTGAGGTAAGTGAGGCCAGGGCGCCGGCGACCACAGGGTCAGAGGCGAAATCGCCCAGCTCTCGCACCGCCCACTCCCTGCCGATGACGTCGTCGCTTCTGGCCTGGAAGAGGAGTTCTTCTTTGCTCTTCTCGTACGTCCACTCCTTCAGAAGCCAGTTGCCCTCGTCGAAGCGAACCAGGAGGGGTTTCTCAGTGCTTTGGAAGACGAAGGTGTCACGCTCCCCGGTGAGCCAGACCTCCTCCACCCTTTTTCCAGCTGAGGTGACGATTCCGATCCGAACCGGCGTCCTGTACAAGGGGACACCGTGATCCCGCCTCTGGACCTGGGCCACCTGCAGTCGGATCTCGCCGGACTCGGGATTCCAATCTGAATTCACTTCAAAAACCGGATGCCCAGGCCTGAAGATGAACTGGTCGAAAAACCAGTCCATATTACGGCCGGTAACGTCCTTCACCGTCTTCATGAAATCGTGAGTGTCCACCGGTTGGAAAGCGAACTCATCGAGAAAGACACTCAGGGTCCGAAAGAAGGGCTCATCCCCCAGGAGGTAGCGGAGTTGATGGAGGATGCAGGCGCCTTTTGGGTAGGTGTGAGAGTCGAAGTTATCGTCCGGGCGGTTATAACGATCGAACACGATAGGCCGCACGTACCGGGTTCGGGCTTCCCGCAGGTACTGGTTCTTCTTCCCCAGCAGGTCCCATGCACCCTCGTCCTCGCCTTTTTCCGAACGGGTCCAGAGGTAGTCGGAGTAAGTGCCGAAACTTTCGTTCAGCCAGGTGTGGGACCATTCCCGTAAGGTGATCAGGTCCCCCCACCACTGGTGGGCGATTTCGTGTGCGATAATCCGCTCCCAGGAAAAATCTTGTTCAGCCCTCCGGTCGTGGATGACTCCGTCTCCCAGGATCGTGGCGGATGTGGCCTCGGCCCCACCTCCGACATGGGGTGTGGTGACCTGGTCGTACTTGGCCCAGGGGTAGGGATAATCGAAGAGGTCGCTATAGAATGCGATCATGCGTGGTGTCTTCTCGAAGATCCACCGTGCGTCTTCGGCGTCCTCCGGATAGACCCAGTAGCTGATGGGGAGATCGTCCAACGAGTCCTCGATGACGACGAAGGGGCCGATGGCCAACATCATGAGGTAGGTGGAATGGGGACGATCCTGTGACCAGTGCCAGGTCGTGGTCCCGGCCCCAGCGTCCTCCGTGACCCCCACCAATCGGCCGTTGGAGAGGACCCTATTCCCCTCCGGTGCGGTTATGATGAGCTCGTGGGTCACCTTGTCGTTGGGGTAGTCGAACAGGGGGACCCAGTGATGAGCCTCATCGGGCCACGAATCCGTGGAGACCATCTGGGGATGGTCCTGGCTGGCGTCATCGAAGAAGAAGCCCTCCTGGGGGTCCTCCCCTCGGTAGGCCAGGATGATGTCGACAGTGTCTCCAAAGGCCAGCGGGCTGGGCAAGGTAATGACGACAGTGGTGTCCGATTGCTGAAAGGGAAGATCCTCGCCGCTTCCATCGGTTGCGGCCCCGATGATTATCTCCTCAGCGTCCAGCTCGATTCGATCCACACCCTCGGTAAAGGGAGTGAAGGTGATGCGGTTCTCGCCCCAGAAGACTTTCCGGTCCAGGTCAAAGGTCAAGCTCACCCGGTAATGGATGAAGTCAAAGGTGCGGTCTCGCTCGGTCTGGACCGGTCGGCTCCAGACGTCCACTTGTTGGGCACCGATGGGCAGAACGGAGAACACGACGAGAGGAACTATCATGCAGGTGCTGACAGTCTTTCGCGGGAAAAGACGAGCCATCCTCACCTCCCTACCTTCTGGAGAAGACTCTCCGCCCTCATGAAGGCCTCGATCTCATCCACCGTCCGAGGTAGACCTGCCGAGAGGTTTTCGTAGCCGTCCTCGGTGATCACCACGGTGTCTTCGATGCGGATTC
>JBDHMC010000470.1:0-2534 GCA_039656355.1 Gemmatimonadota bacterium
GGGTGACCTTTCCTCATTCTTCGATTTGGCGGCGATTGGTGGAGCCGCCTTCATATGGACGCAGCTAAAGGACCCGACACTCCGGCAGGGGTTCTTCATCGGTGCCTATCTGGGCCTCCTGGCCCTGATCGGCCGGGAGTTGAGCGAGCACCCGTCCATTCTCTACCTGGCCTTTATCTTGGCGGCTGTCTCGACCCAGGTCGTGGCTGCTTCGCGGAAGAACTCCCTCCTCACGGCCCTCGGACATGTGTCGGCCTTCGTGGTCCTAGGCCTCTTCTGGGGTAGAATGGAGACCGACCAGAGCCTCTGGGCCGGCGATCTCACCTCCTTCATCGATCTGGTGGCTCTGGGTGGGGCCGCATACATCGGCACCCTCTTGAACGATCGGCAGGGGCGGTCCCTCTACCTCTTCGGCGCGTACGTCGGCCTATTGGCGTGGACCGCCAGGGAGCTTTACCCCCTCGAACAGGGTCAGGCTCTCATGAGCCTGGCGTTCGGGGTGGAGGGGACGGTGTTGCTCGTGGCAGGGCTATTGGCCGGTCGGTCCCTCCTTTATCAGACCGGCATGGCGACTCTCCTGCTGGTGGTGGTGAAGGTGTTGCTGGTGGATCTCGCTGCTGTGGAGCCGATCTGGCGCGTGCTTCTCCTTTTCCTATTCGCCGTGTTGTTCTTGATCCTCAGCAAGGTCATTCAGGGGCGGAGAAGGTTACGGACCGATGGCACGGAGGTGGATTCGGGAGAGGGGGCTGACCCAACGCCTCTTCGATAGGACCTGTCCAGACAAGCATCAATTGTGCTCGAGCCAGAGATGTTCGAGATACATGATAGGGTCAGCTCGATAAGGTGAGCTCAGGCCGTGAACTCGCTTTTCCTCCATGACCGTTCAGTGCCAGGAAGAGGGCCTTGACTGCACGGGGCGCCGGCTCCTCCGAATCTCCGTGGAGGGAGGGGAGATCGAAGACCTCATGGAAGCTCCTTTCCGCGCTTTGAGGATCCATCCCGATTGGAGCTGGATCGCCTTCCCGCGCGAAGGTTGGAAGGGCGAAGTTTGGCTCATGGGGGCGGGGAACTGACCCGGCGGCTGGAGAGCGGGAAATTGACCCACCCCCAGGAGAGTGGGGAAGATCTCCCTGGCCCCCGGCCAGGGAGACCCTTACTATTCCGATAGCGAGGACAACGGATCGTTACGGCCGGCTGGCACAAAAGAAATGATCTGTTACGCTCGCCCTTCTTTCGGCAAACGAACAACGGCATCTAAGGCATTGCTTCCGATAGACTTGGACCCATTCCCCCAAACGGGAATGCGTCTTGCGGATGCTTCGCCTAGGACACGGACGTAGGCTGTATCTCTCCTGCTGAGAGGAGAATCCCATGCCGGACCCTGGCTCCATTCCCCTGGCCGAGCTGTTGAGCTCCTTTAGCTCGGTTGTTGTGGCTCTTCTGGTTGGGGCCGCTCTCCTCGTTCTCTGGCAGCTGGCCATCCTGCTGGGAGCGATAATCGCGAACATGCGACATCGAACCCCTGAAGCGGGCACCGGTCACCTGAAGGTCGGATGAGGGGACTCCCCTCAACCAGCCCCTCCACCCCCTCCTCCCGCGGCCCCGCCGCCGCCAGCACCGGCGGTTCCACCTCCGGCGCTTGGTGCCACCGCTCCGGACGTGGCCCCCGTGATGTTAGAGATGGGTAGAAAGGCTGCATACGCAGCGGATTTGTTGGCCACGGCTTTCTCGAACTCCCGGGTCCGATCCAAAGCCCAGGGTGGAGCGTGAAGCCCCCGGGATTCCTTCTTGAGGATTTTGAGGAGCTTCTTCCCTTCCACGCCCTGATACTTCGGGTCCAGGGTGAGCCAGGGTAGAACGGAGAAGAAGAACTCTGCCGCTTCGATAGGGGACATCTTTACCTTTTGTTTGAATTCCTCCCTGAGGCCTTCCAGGTAGCCCTTAAGGCCGGCCAACTGCTCGGCTCCCTGGCGAGTCATGGGGAACCGGACCCCGCCGGCCAGGGCGACCCCACCCCCAGCGCCACATCCCATGCCAAAGCGGGCCGCGAGCCACGGATGGCCCGAGGCCGCAGCGACCACGAAAGCCGCGAAGAACAGTAGGATCAGGGGCAGGCCTATAAGGAGAGCCCGGTTCGCCGCCTTCCGATCGTCCTCAAAGAAGCCTGATTCTACCAGGCCCTCCCGAACCCTTCCCATGGCTGCTGAACGGTATTTCTTGCCGGAGGAAGCGAATTCCTCGAGGTCGTCTCGATAGTCCTGGAGCTCGGCCAAGAAACTTCCTTCAAATCCCGTCAGCTCTTCCTCAAAATTTTCGTTCCACTGTAGGAGAACCTTTTGCACGGTGAAAATCTTTTTCTTCTTGTCGATTCGCTCCAAGGAGATTGCACCGCGGCTCGCCAAGTCGAAGAGGGTGGCAGGGAAGGCCAGATCCCACCCGGGGGAGGTCCGGTGGAGGAGAACGGCGGCGGTCGAGATGTCCAAGCCAGGTGCGGTCTGCCGCCGGGGGGGGAGCCGACCCCCTCCCCGGCGGTG
>JBDHMC010000471.1:0-2524 GCA_039656355.1 Gemmatimonadota bacterium
GTTTGCCCCCCGGGCAATGACCTCGTTGGCGTTCATGTTGGTGGAGGTCCCGGAACCCGTCTGGTACACATCGAGCACGAACTCGTCATCCCAATCCCCACGGGCCACCTCCCGAGCCATCGCACCGATGGCTTCGGCCATCTCGGGCTCAATGGTACCCAAGGCTCCATTGGTGAGGGCTGCAGCTTCCTTCACCAGACCGAGAGCTTGGATGAACCGCCGAGGAAATCGCTGGCCGCTGATGGGAAAGTTTTCTATGGCTCTCTGCGTCTGAGCACCGTAGAGGGCCGCTACGGGGACCCGGACCTCGCCAAGGGAGTCCTTTTCAATCCTGTAGTCGCCGGACATGTGCACTCCTCCGCCGCGAAGCTGAAAACCCTACTACTTTCGTGGAGGCTGGGAGGGTCTCATCTCCACGCGACTGACATGAGCGTTCCCCGGGTAGCTCAATAGATCCAGGACGGCCTTGCTCACATCTTCCGAGGTCAGAGCCCACCCACCCTTCTCCCCATCGGGCCGTCCACCGAATGCCGTATCCACGCTTCCGGGCATGATGAGGCTTACCCGAATTCCCTCGTACCTCAGGTCCAGCATCATGACCTCGCTCAGGCCCAGGAGGGCAAATTTGCTGGCATTATAAGCCCCGCCGCCGGCAAAGGGGTTCCGACCAGCCAGCGACCCGATGTTGATGATCCAAGCGTCGGTTGATCCCTTCAATTCTGGCACCGCGGCCCTGGTGAGATAGAAGACGCCGTTGAGGTTCGTGTCGATCTGGGTGTGCCAATCCTCCAGCGACATCTCATGGATGGGGGAGAAGATCCCAATCCCAGCGTTGTTCACCAGAACATCGAGGGAGCCGAAGCGCTTCACTGTCTCGGCCACAAGACGTCCACACGAATCGGGGTCCCTGACGTCAGCCACCACACCCAGGACCTCCCCTTCCCCAGTTGACGAGATCTCTTCGACCACCGATTCCACGGCCTCAGGGGTCCGGGCGCTGAAGGCGACCTTGTAGCCGCCCTCCAGGAGATCACGAACGATGGCCAGGCCAATCCCCTTGGTGCCCCCTGAGACCAGGGCCACCCTCCCTTGGGTCTCTTTCATCACCCGTTCTCCGCCAACCAGTGTTCGGCATCCAGAGCCGCCATGCACCCACTTCCGGCAGCCGTGATGGCCTGACGGTATTGGTCATCAATGACGTCGCCGGCTCCGAACACGCCTGGGATACCCGTCCTGGTGGTACCCGGCTCCACACTGATGTACCCGTTGTCCTTGAGACCGACGGCACCCTTCAGGAAGGCCGTGTTCGGCGTATGACCGATGGCCATGAAGACGCCCTTGCAGGCCACGGTCCGCTCCTCCCCGGTGCCGGTGTCCTTCAGAACCACGCCGGTGACTTCCTCGTCACCCAGGATGTCCGACACCGTGGAATTCAGTTCAGTCCTCACCTTGGGGTCCGCCAGAACCCGATCTGCCAGCATCTTGGAGGCCCGGAACTCATCCCGCCGATGGATGATGACGACCTCGCTCCCGTACTTGGCCAGATGTTCGGCCTCCGTCATGGCGCTGTCTCCGCCCCCCACCACCACCAGCGGTTGATCCCTGAAAGCCGGTAGGGCCCCATCACACACTGCGCAGGCAGAGACACCCCCACCGGAGCGTGCAAGGCGGGTCTCGTTCTCCAGGCCTAACCAGTTGGCCCGGGCACCGGTAGCGATAATGACCGACTTCGCAAAGACCTCTCCGCTGTAGACGGTGACGAGCCTTTTGGGGCTCGCTTCGAGATCCACTTCCACCACATCATCCGTAACGATACGGGTTCCGTATTTCTCGGCCTGATCCCTCATCCGCTGCATCAGCTCCTGCCCATCCACACCTTCAGGAAAACCAGGGAAATTCTCCACGTCGGTAGTGAACATGAGCTGCCCACCGGGAATCATCTCCGTACTGGGCATCCCCTCGATCACCAGAGGACTCAGATTCGCCCGGGCAGCGTAGATGGCCGCCGTCCAACCGGCCGGACCAGAGCCGATAACCACCACACTCTCGACCTTCTTCTCTGTATCGATCATCGTATCAATTTATCCTCAACTAGTTTTGAAGACCTTCAGACCCGTGGAATGGCCGGCACTCTTCCGTGCCTTCGGATCCACGAACCGAACAGCATTATTGACTGCAGTGGCCGCCTCAGCGAACCCGGTGGCGATGAGGTCCAACTTCCCTTCGTAGCCCACCAGGTCCCCCGCTCCAAAAATACCGGGTAGGTTCGTCTCCATAAGCCGGTTCACAACCAACCGGCTCCCTTCCAGCTCCAGCCCCCACTTCGCCATTGGGCCAAGATCCGGGTTGAAACCCAGGAAGGTAAGAACCGAGTCAACCTCCAACTCCAGCTCTTCCGAGGACCGGTTGTCGAAGATGACCACGGAATTCACCGAACCCTCACCCCGGATCTCCTTCACTTCCCAAAAAGCCCGGAACTCCAACTCTCCGGCTTCCGCCGCTTGTTGGAGTTGGGCCACCGTAC
>JBDHMC010000472.1:0-2509 GCA_039656355.1 Gemmatimonadota bacterium
CCTTCAGTGGTCTCCAAGGTGACGGGTGGCGCCGACCACCCGCCGGAGAAGGGCATCTGATCCGCAGAACCCACATCGACGACACCCGGAAGCGCCCGGATCCTGTCCTCCAAATCCCGGAAATACACACTGGCGTCGTCCCAGGTTTCCGCGCCTACGGGGAAGCTCACATTGGCCAGAGCCAGGTTTTCCGTATCGAATCCGGGTTCCACGGCCAGAAGACCCGTCATGCTTCGGATGACAAGACCCGCACCGGAGAGAAGTACGAAGGCGAGGGCAATCTGCGAGACGACGAGAGAGGTCTGAGTGAGGTTTCGTGATCGACCGCCGGCGAGACCCCTGCCTCCCTCCTGGAGAACGGATGTGATCGGCGTGCTGGCTGCTCTCAGGGCCGGAAGGACCCCCGTGAGGATTCCCGTTAGAACCGCGAAACCGATTGCACCGTACAGAAGACCTGCATCGACCCGCATCTCACCAAGGCGTGGCAACTCGTTTGGCATGAGGGAGAGGACGGGCTCGAGACCCACCACCGCCAACCCCCACCCGGCTGCTCCCCCGAGTAGGGAAAGGAGTAGGCTCTCGGTCATCTGCTGGAATACCAGTCGCTTTCCTCCGGCACCCAGCGCCCTCCGCACCCCGATCTCCCGACGCCGTTCAGTAGCCCGAACCAAAAAGAGACCAGCGATGTTGGTGCAGGCGATGAGCAGAACCAGGATGACGGCCCCCAAAAGAACCAGAAGACCGGTGCCGCTGTCTCCCACTATCATGGCCTTCTGAGAGAATAAGCCGACTCTGTGCTCCGCCTCCTCCGGATGGAACTCGCCGATGCGAGCGGAAACCGCGTCCATCTCCCGCCTGGCATTCTCCAGGGAGACTCCAGGGGAGAGGCGAGCCACCACCTTGAGATATCCTCCATTCCGAACGGGAGAGGTCTTTTGCTCGTCGGAAAAGGAGATCCAAAAACGATAGGAGTCGCTGGGAAACGCGAACCCTTGGGGCATGACCCCCGTTACCGTGTATCCGGTTTCATCGAGATGGACCTGTGTGCCGAGAATGCCGAGGTCCCCCCCGAACTGACTCTGCCACAACCCGTAGCCCAGGACGGCCACCGGGGGCGCTCCCACTTCATCATCCTCCGGCAGGAATGTTCGCCCCAACTCTGGAAGGATCCCCAGGGCCTGAAAGGCGCCAGACGTCATGAGCACCCCGACGAGAGCGGAAGACTCTTTCCCGTCCTGCAGGGTCATTCGGGTGCCAGCGTATCCTCCCCCGGACTCAAAAACCGGGCCCATCTCCATCCAGTCTTCATGCACTTCGTAGGGGACTGCCCAAAGCGAGGAGACCCGGTCCGCGGTGGGGTTGAGCCCCGTCACCGCCTCATCGATCCGGAAGGCCTCCACCAGTTGGTGAGCGTCTGGATAGGGGAGGGGCTTGAGGAGGACTGTGTTCACCAGGCTGAAAATCGCCGTATTGGCACCGATCCCCAATCCCAGGCTGATGACCGCGGCCAGAGTGAGACCGGGTTTCCTGATGAGGAGACGAAAGGCCTGACGGACGTCGAGCCAAAGGGTGCTCATGCTTCCTCCTGAGTCCCGTTTATTCCTTCTCTGTCGGTATACATGGGGCGGGGGCCGTCCGGCGAAACGAAGGCCCACGGAAATGGCCTTTCTGAGATACAGGAGATTGGCTCGCCCGCGAGGATTAGACCGGAGGTCCGAGGAAAACTCCTCACGAAGGTCCCCGAGGATGCTCTCGCCCACGATCCCGCCGGGCAGGCACCATCGGAGGATAGTTTCGATCAGGATCGGAGGCCTCCGGTGCGAGATCCAGTCCTCCTTCGGCGGGTCGAGCTTCATTCGCCAGAACCCTCCACAAGTCCGTCCAGTCCTTCCCAGAGATTCCTGAAGGCGTCTCGGGATTCTCGAAGGGCGGCTACTCCACGTCCGGTCACCGTGAAGCGTCGGCGGGGATGTCCTCCCCGTTCAGGCGCTCCCTCTTCGGCGCTCCACCGGAGGAACCCTTTGGTTTCCAGCCGCTCTAGGGTTTTGTAGAGAGTGCCCCGTGACGCCGATCGGCTGGCTCTTTGGTCCAACTCGGCGAGGATGGAGAGGGCGTAGGCCTGATCCCTCAGTTGGAGTATGGAAAGAAGGACCATCTGTTCGAACTCACCCAGGTATCGTGGAGGCATAGTGCCCCGTCCTCAGGCAAGGGAAGTAGGGGGTTGGCTGGCCGACTCATCGATGTCGACAATGTCTACATCGAATAGGACGGGAGGAAGGTCAAGAAAGTTGCAGGAGCGGAGGAAGGAGTCGCATCTGTGTCCAAGGGCGAGCCTTGGCCAACGGTTCCGAATCCCCGATCATCCAAAGGAATGTCCTGGAGATGCCAAGGGTCTCGAACACCAGGGAGTTTTGAATCGCCGGGGGTAAGATACGCCGGTGTCCATATCACCTTCTACCGCAGATGCTGAACCATGAACCGATTTGCCCCTTCCCTTCGAATACGTCTA
>JBDHMC010000473.1:0-2501 GCA_039656355.1 Gemmatimonadota bacterium
GCCCCTCTGGATGGTAGTCATCCCGCTTGCCTCCCTGGTCGGAGGCCCAAGCCTGGCTCCGACGGAGTCCGCTGTTGCCGAACCACAATCGGAGATGGTGTTGATCCCAGGGGGAGAGTTCTTTATGGGATCGAACACCGACGGGGACCATGCCCCGGCCCATGAAGTGAGGTTGGAAGCCTTCTACTTGGATGTCCACGAGGTTACGAACGCTGAGTATTACGAGTTCTGCCAAGCCACGGGGCATCGACTGCCGGAGTTCTGGGGAACCGATGTCCGTCGGTCCGGGCCCGAGTTCCCTGACCACCCGGTGGTAGGCGTCAGTTGGCAGGACGCTGCGGACTACGCCGCCTGGCGTGGGAAGCGACTTCCGACGGAGGCGGAATGGGAATATGCGGCTCGCGGAGCCCTGGTGGGGAGGATATTCCCGATGGGAGACACCTTGAGCCCGTCGGACGCTAACTACGCGGAATCCGGGATTGGGGCTCCCGTGGAGGTCGGAAGTTATGCGGCAAATGGTTTCGGTCTCCACGACATGTCAGGAAACGTCTTCGAGTGGACCGCAGACCGATACTCGGCCCAGTACTATGCCGCGAGCCCGTTGGCGAGTCCCCCGGGGCCTGAGACCGGGAGGTTCAGGGTGATCCGAGGTGGAGGTTGGCATTCCGGACCCTACTGTAATCGAACCTATTATCGAAACGCCCTACCTCCCCAATGGGTGGACTTCGCCGTCGGATTCCGATGCGCCCGTGACGCTGAGGGTTAGCGGTTCCTGCTGAGGGTTGGCGGTTCCTGCTAGGGGGGCCTGGGGCAGGGGCTTCGGTGAAAGAGGGCCTGGATAGACTCCTAGGCAGCACTCCACAGCGAGCCAGGCATCGTCACCTTCAGGGGGGATAGGTGCCTGCCTTGGTAGGGATACCCTCTTTCGGCGTGATATCTGTGGATACAGGATTCCTTGAACCAACAGCGCCGGAAGGATCACCATGGCAAGGCGTGTCGAACGACCCGGTCCCCTTGATAGTAGAAGGTTTCGGGGGTCTCCCACGGTAGCGTTCCCATCACCGAAAAATCCGTTTTCGCTGCCGGGAGCATCACAAAGACCTTCACCGCCCTTACCCTTCTGCGTTTGAAGGAAGAAGGATGTCTGGCTCTGGACGACTCTCTCCACGCTTGGTTTCCCGCCTACCCGAACGTGGATCCGGACATCACTCTGCGGCAGCTCCTGAATCACACCAGCGGCCTTTCGGATTTCGTGGATCCCCCGGGATGGTTCTCTTGGCTCTATTCCGAACCGAACAAGGCTTGGGACATGGAGGTCTGGGCTTGATTTGGTTCGAGGACTCCTTCATTTCCGGCCAGAGGGCCTTTGGCCATGACTGAACCCATCGTAGACCTGATCTGCTTCCAGCACCCAGATCAGCAGCATATGCGGGAGTCGTTAAGGGCTGGCCTCCCCTACCCCTTCGGCCGCATCAGGTCTTCGAAGGGCTTGTAGCCGTAGAGGGGCCTGAGGTCATAGTTTTGGAACAGCCACAACCCGTGGGCAAGCCCCATGTCGTAGGCCTCGCGAAGGAACCTCACCGCCTTTGCATTGTCCCCGAGGTGAGCGGCCGCCTCGACCTGCGACATAATCCCTGTTGGATCCCGTTCGACGCCATTGGGATCACCGGCGGTCGCTGCCATTATCGAGAGCCGGTTCGCCTCTTCAGCGTCACCCTCCCTTGCGGCCATGTAGGCAAGGAGCCGGAAGGCCGCCATGCGCCTCGTCTGCAAGGCCTCAGGCCGAGTGAGCACTTCGCGGGCTTCGTCATACCGCCCGGCGAGAACAAGCGTTGCGGCTATGTTGGCCGGACTGTTCCCTTCGGTGCGGGTGAACGAGGCCAAGCCCACTTCCGCAACGCGTCGGACTGGTTCTTCGAGACCCACGGCCCTGAATACCCTGGGCAGAGAATAGCGAAGGAACCGTGTGCTCCCTTGTCCAGAGGACTCGAGAATTTCAATAGACCGGTCGACAGCCTCCTCCACCCGCCCCAGGCGAGCCAGAGCTTCGACTTCGAGAAGGAATAGGCCGGGGTGTTCGTTGAGGAGTGCCTGGCCAAGGGAGGCGGCCCGGAGGGCGGCCTCGTAGTCTCCCAATAGCAAATTCGCGTCACCAAGCAACACCCAGAAATACGGGGTGCCCTTAAGCCAGTCGCGCTCTGACTCCAGCGGCGTGAGCAGTTCAACCGCCTCCCGGGGTCGGTTCGTTCGGATGGCCGCCCTAGCGAGCCGGTACCTCCACTCCGGGTTCGGAGACATCCTCACGACTCGGCTCATCGCTTGGTATTGCCCAGCGTGGTCCCAACCTCGCCCCGCCAGGTGGAAGTCGAGCATCGCAGCCTCCCATCGGGGCAGCTCGTCCTGCAGGGGCCGGAGGATCTGAAGCACTGTGTCGTCGTACGTACGGGTGGCTCCCAGGGTCAGAATCAGGGGTAAAGTGAACTCAGAATCGAAGGCCGCCG
>JBDHMC010000474.1:0-2494 GCA_039656355.1 Gemmatimonadota bacterium
TCTCGCTTCTCTCGGGGCGCACGCAACTGTCCGTCGGGATCGCCCTCGGGGTCTGGATTCTTTTTGAGGTGGTTTACGGCGGGGTGATGCTCGGCACCACCCTCTATCTGACCCCAGACGCTCTCCAGATCGTCCTCATCGGGGGTCTGTTGGGCAATCCCATCGACACCGTTCGTGTCCTCTCCCTCCTCCAGGTCGGCGGGGTCCACCTGTTCGGGCCTGGTGGTGCCACACTCATCAAGATGACGGGGTCGGTAGTGGGGGCCTCGGCCCTTGGCTTGGTCGGAATCAGCCTCTGGGCGGTAGTTCCGGTCGTTTTGGCCATGAGGGTATTCAGAAGGCAGGATCTCTGACGGGGCTTTTGTGTACGGCTTCCAACCAACCGGAATCAGGGCGAGCCAGCCCCGGACAAACTGAACCCAAACCCAACGAGACCTACCATGGATCGAGATCCATCCGTGCCTCCGCTTTCAACCGCCCAAGCCCTCGCCGGCCTGATTCAGCCCCAGGAAGGTTCGGTGGTGAGCCGGGAGCTCCTCAAGAAGAAGACCGGCACGGTGACCCTGTTTGCTTTCGCTGAGGGACAGGGCTTGAGCGAGCACTCCACTCCTCACGACGCGCTGGTTCAGGTTCTGGAGGGGGTAGTGGAGATTATGATAGGTGACACCGCGCACACGGTGAGAGTGGGTGAGGCACTTTTGCTTCCGGCCAACATCCCCCACGCCCTCTCGGCGGTTACCGCTTTCAAGATGCTCCTCATTATGATCCGGGAGTCGGCCTAGTAGGGAGAGGGCCAGGTGCCGAACCTTGGGCGCTCGGCACCCGGCGACCCCCGGCGAGCTTTCGATTCGAGTAAAGGTTAGGGTCCTGTCAGCTTGAGCCGGCCCCGGCCAGCAATCGATGAGCGAAGGCCATCAACACGAATGTGAGGAATCCGAATGTGAGGAGCCCCCTCTAGCCGTTTCTATATTTCCACCATTGTTATTCATATCGTGACTGATTATCATGCATGTCATGACGAATCCTCCTTTGCCTCGTCTGCTGACCGGGGCCGTAGAGCGTATCGCCGACACCATGCCGGTGGTAGTTGTCACCGGAGCCAGACAGACGGGGAAGAGCACACTCGTCGGTCGACTTCTTCCCGGGAATCGTTCCTACTTCTCTCTGGATGATCTCGACGTTCGTGCGCAGGCCGAGCGTTCTCCCGACGATCTCGTGGAGCGATCAAGGACGCTCGTTCTGGACGAGGTCCAACGCGTTCCTGACCTTTTACTCGCCGTGAAGCGGGCGGTCGACCGAGAGCGCCGACCCGGCCGTTACATCCTGACGGGTTCAGCGAATCTCCTCCTCATGCGATCGGTCTCTGAGTCCCTAGCGGGGCGTGCCGCCTACCTTACCCTCTGGCCGATGACCCGAAGAGAGCAGATGGGCCTGTGCCAGGCCGGAAGGTGGTCCATGTTCTTCGATGAGCCTCGGGAGAGCTGGCCCGAGATCCTGCAGGAGGCGGCGGCGGAGCCGGCGGACTGGAAGGAGGTTGCGAAGAGGGGAGGCTACCCTACACCGGCGGTGGAGTATTCCGATCCCATGGATCGTTCCATCTGGTTCGACGGATACGTGCGAACCTACCTGGAGCGAGATCTCCAGGACCTCTCGTCCATCGACAACCTTATCGATTTTCGACGACTCATGTGTGCGGCCGGCAACAGGATCGGACAGCTTGTCAACCAGACGGAGCTTGGCCGGGACGTTCAACTCCCACAACCGACGGTCCGGCGCTGGCTGAACCTGCTCGAAACCTCCTACCAGCTCGTCCGTTTACCTGCGTATGCCGTGAACCGGACTAAGCGCCTGATCAAGACGCCGAAGGCCTACTGGGCCGATACGGGCCTGGCGCTTCACCTGGCCGGTAGGAGAGAACCGGACGGCCCGCATCTGGAGAACCTCATACTCTCCGATCTTCTCGCTTGGAGAGACAGCAGCATTTTGGACCGACCGGAGATTTTCTATTGGCGTACCGCCCCTGGCGAGGAAGTGGATCTGGTGGTGGAGAGGGGGCGGGATCTCCTGGGCATCGAGGTGAAGGCCACCACCCGCCCGAGAGTCACGGACACTCGCCACCTTATCACCTTCCGGGAGGAGTACGGGGAGCGTGTCCGAGGGTGCCTCCTCATCCACGGAGGAGACGAAGTCGAATGGCTCGGACCCGGGATTCTCGCTATACCGTGGTGGCGTGTGATCTAGAAGGATGGTAAGGGATAGGCATCATAGGGGCCGGAAGGCCATTTGGGAGGGCGGGGGGTTTGGTGGTGGGAGCGAACGAGGGTTCGGGAATCTGGGGGAGGTGAGCCGGGGAGGTGGTTATTTTCGACGGTTTGGGTCCGCGTCCTGTTCCAAAACCCAGCCCATCGTTAACCGGCGTGTTTGCAGGGTATTAGGTTGAGTCCTTCACGCTATTCCCAGTCGACATGGCGTATTTTTGACACGGGGCTGAGGG
>JBDHMC010000475.1:0-4387 GCA_039656355.1 Gemmatimonadota bacterium
AGTCGGATTGTCCTTTTCTTTATGGGGATGCCCCTGACCTGGCTCTGGCTGTTTCTAATCCGGGAAGGATCGGCTCCGGAGTTGGAAGAGGCTCCCGACGACGCAGAGGCGCTCCTGGCCGAGATCAGGCGGGAGCGACGGTTGAGCGCCGGCACTTCCGAGTCTGAGGCGGGGATTGAAGAAAACGAGGGCCCACCCCCGCCTGGGGATGGACCCTGAGTTTCTCAGATCTGAACCGAGTGACCCAGCCTGGTTATCCCTCTGTGATCGTCACCGACTCCATGACTACGTCTTCCAGAGGGCGATCCCCACGAGCGGTTGGGGTGGTCCCGATGGTCTGAATCACATCCATCCCCTCGGTCACCTCTCCAAACACAGCATGTTTCCCATCCAGCCAGGTTGTGGCTTCCAGGGTGATGAAGAACTGGGAGCCGCCTGTGTTGGGACCGGCGTTGGCCATAGAGAGGATGCCCGGACCATGGTGCTTGAGGTCCGGGTGGAACTCGTCCGGAATGTTATATCCGGGGCCCCCACGCCCGGTGCCGTCGGGGTCTCCGCCCTGGAGCCTGACATCCTTGATGACCCTGAGGAAGATCACTCCGTCGTAGAACCCCTTCTCAGCCAGGTCGATGAAGTTTTTTGTGGTCTGGGGAGCCCGGTCTTCAAAGAGCTCGATAGTGAAGGAACCCAGATTGGTTTTGACTTGAGCGGCTCGGTTGGCCATGCGTACCTCTCTCGGTGGAAAATCCCGGGAATGCTCCGTGGAGCGCCAGTGGGCGCTTCTTTGGATCCGATAAGGGTAACGAAACCGGGAATGGGATCAACAGTTGCTCCCGCGTAGAGCCTGCCCCTAGCTTCCCCGGTCCATGGCGGAATCCGGATTTTTACGGAAGCGGACCTATGAACTCCTCGATTCATCTCCTTCGCCGGAGCTGGCTCTTTTCTCTTCTGGTTCTTGGCGCCTGCATGGGCGCTCTGGAATTGGCTCCTGACGATTCGGACCAGGTCTTGGCCCGGCATCTCCTGGACGTGCCAAGCCCCTTGGAACAAGGGTCCTACCGGGTGAAGTCTCTTTTTTACGGGAGCGGCACTGACAAAAACCGCCCTGAGTTCCGGGACTCGGTGGCCTTCGAAACCGGGCGGGTCGATGCCTCCAAGCTCGTGAGTTTGGGTAGGAGCGAGAAGAGTCGGAACAAGTACTGGGGTTTCGAACCGGACTCCTTCCCTGTCAACGCACGGGTCTGGTATCCGGACGGAAAAGGTCCATTCCCGTTGGTGTTGGTGGCCCACGGGAATCACAACATGAAGGACTTTTCGGACCCGGGATACGAATACTTGGGTCGACACCTGGCCAGTCGGGGTTTCATCCTGGCTTCCCTGGACATGAACTTTATCAACGGAGGAATAGGAGGAGAGAACGATGGCCGGGGCTGGCTCTTTTTGAAGCACCTCGAGGCCTGGGCGGGCTTCAACGAGGATCCGGAAAACCCCTTCCATGGACTAGTGGACATGGAGAACCTCGGCATCATGGGGCACTCCAGGGGGGGAGAAGCTGTCAGCCACGCTGCAGCCTTCAACAACCTCTCCCGGTACCCGGATGACGCCACTCTCACCTGGGAGTTCGGTTTTGACATCAAAGCCGTCATCGCAATTGCTCCGGTTGATGGCCAGTACCGGCCCACCAGCCGACTGGCTCCGGTTGAGAACGTGAACTACTTGGTCTTCCATGGGACCCATGACGGTGACGTCTCCAGCTTCTCCGGACTCAGGACCTATAAGCGGATCCGCTTCACCGATGGGGAACCCCACTTCAAAGCCTCGGTCTACGTCCACCGAGCCAATCATGGCCAGTGGAACACCGTGTGGGGGGCTCACGATCGTGGGGATAGGAGCGCCCGTTCCCTGGATCTTCGAGGCCTCCTCGAGGGAGAAGAGCAGCGGCAGTTCGCTTTGGTCTATGTCACGGCCTTCCTCGAATCTTCGCTGAGGGGGCGTGACGATTATCTCCCCATGTTCAGGGACCACCGGGTGATTGGCGACTGGCTGCCCAAGACCATGTTCATCACCCAGTTCCAGGAGAGCGGTTTCCGACCTCTGGCCACTTTCGAGGGGGATATCGATGTGACCACTGGAGCCATTCCGGGGGTGAGAATCCGAGGGGACAGTCTGGCCACCTGGAAGGAAAACGTCCTCCCCTTCCGGTCCAGAACCGGCTCTTCCTCAGGGAGTACACAGGAAAATCAAGCCGTCTGGGTGGGATGGAACAACCGGATCGCCGGGAAGGACACCACCCGGATGGGTCCACCGGCCGCATACGCCCTAGAGCTTCCGGATGGCCTTGGCGAGGATTGGGACGTGGGGCCAGGAACGACGCTGGACTTTATGCTAACGGCCCTTGATCAAACCCCCAGGCCTCGGAAGGACCCTGCGGCGGAAAAAGAGAAGGAGGAGGGCGGGGAAAAGGAAGATCCCGAGGAAGGTGCCCCTTAGCCTTTCCGTCCAGCTCGTGGACGCTGACGGGCACTCAGGGAAGGTTCTTCTGAACCGGTATGGGCCGGTTCGGCGACCTATCGAGATCCGGCTCCAAAGGCGAGATGACCAACAGTATTCCGGGAACACTGAGATGGTTCTCCAGAGCTACTCCATCCCTCTGGCGGACTTCCGATCGGGGTCTTCGGCCGGTCTGGACCTGTCACGGATCAGCGAGATTCGGTTCCTTTTCGACGAGAGCAAAGCGGGGACGGTGGTCCTGGACGAGGTGGGTCTCTCCCAGATGGACCCGGCTTTCCTGAGGGTATCGGCTTCCCGCTAGGGGAACTCACCGCGCACTAGAGGTTCGCCGCGCACTAGGGGTTTGACCCCGAGAAAAGGGTGTGGCTGGGCTCAGGCGCCTAACGCCAGGCGAGGGTAAAGCGATGCGACGGGCTCCCTGAGTCGAACCCCTCGTAGGCGTATTCCAGGATGATGTTGTCCCCCATGAAGGCTCCCCCAAAGGTCATGGGGGAGGCTGTCTGTTCGTCCGGAAGGTGCCGGTATCCCAAACGCCCCACGAAGGTACGGCCGGTTACGGGCCAGTAGGCCACCTCGAGTCCCACCGACGGGACAACATCACTGTCCTCGCTATAGCTCACCGCGCTGGAGGCCGAAAGGTCCAAGGGGCCGACGGGGGTCCTTCGGGTGGAGGCTCCAAGGGCGAATCGGAGAGGAAGGGGTATCTCTCCACCTGCGATGGTCATCGCGGGTCCGAGGTTCTGAACCGCGAGTCCGACGGTGACCGGACCTGGAGAGACCGAGGCGCCAAAGTCGATGGCACCCGTTGAAGCTTTCCGAGGTCCGAAGCGTTCCTCAATGAGTTTTCCCACCAACCCCAGTCGGATCCCTTTGATGACCCGTCCGTACCCGGCGGACATCACCAACTCCGATACCCCGAGGTCCCCGTTCTCTCTCAGAGAGCCGATGTCGACCGGAAGGCCGAGGAGATCGCTTCCAAGGAATCCCGACTCCCAATCTGGGGCATCAGCGCCATAGCTCAGGTGCTGGATACCCAAGACGACTCCGCCTGATAGCCAGCTTCCTCCGGCCGAGAACGTGGCGAGAGTGGAGGAGGGTCCGTATCGCTGGATTGAACCCGAGTAACCCTGAGCCCGGTTCAACAGACCGGGTTGGTAGAACACGGCGTCCGAGTCCTGGAAACCCAACGCGAAAGAGTTCCCCAAAGCCAGAGCCCGAGTGCTGGCGGGAAGCTCCAGTACGATTGGCCCCCGATCCCGGGTTTGGGCAGTTGCCGGCAGACACCAGGAAGCGGAAAAGACAACCGATACGAGAAGGAGAGGAACGAGCCGTCTTGAAATCCAGCGGTGCCAAAGAATGCGAGCCGACATGGGGGCCTCGGGTTATTGGGTTCGAGGGGATGGAAGCTCGGTCCCGGTCCCGCCTGGCGCAACCACACCAAAGCAGGCTGACAGGCTGCAGATTTACTTCTTGTCCAGAACGACCCTTAGGCCACAAACCTCACAGGTGAGAAGAACCCGGTTCCTGACGTAAGACACATCCGACCGCGGAGGGGCATTCAGGGGGTACTCCCTCCTCCAGTTGCTTGCGGAGTGCCCTCTCTTCCTGTGGAGTGGCGCCTTTGTGCATGTACCCGGTTCTCCTTCTCCTCGCCCTCTCGCCCATGGGTGTGCCCGGTTGGCCTCCCCAACTTCCTCCTTGGAAGTCCGCCGCGGCCCTCAATCCATGGTGGCCTGAACGGTGGCCTGATCTGTAGGGAGTCTTGGCCTGTGGCAAACGAAGGAGTAAGCATAGGGTCTCTCCTGGGATCCAGCCAAGCCATGGAGAGAGTCCGGACCTTCGCCAGAAGGGCCGCCGGGGTGAACGTGCCTGTCCT
>JBDHMC010000476.1:0-2475 GCA_039656355.1 Gemmatimonadota bacterium
GTTGTGGAGGCGTCGGCCTGCTCGAACTTTTCGAAAACCCTGGTTAGGGCCTCGGGCTCGATCCCTACCCCCGTGTCTTCCACG
Source organism: Gemmatimonadota bacterium (assembly GCA_039656355.1). GTDB lineage: Bacteria > Gemmatimonadota > Gemmatimonadetes > Longimicrobiales > Gaopeijiaceae > JABDNZ01. Next base: position 85 of record JBDHMC010000476.1, read on the forward strand.
GACAGGCGGAACCTGGGGGGTCCGCCATTGTCACTCCCCTCCTCTTCCACCTGGATCAGAACGTGGCCCTCATTGGTGAATTTCACCGCATTCCCGGCCAGATTGGTAATGATCTGACGGATCCTCCCTGGATCACCGAACAGGTGCCGAGGCGTCCCGGGAACGTACCGAACCGCCAACTCCAAACCCTTCTCCGCCGCTCGGGGGGCCAGGACTTCAGCGACCCCCTCGACCACTTCCCTGAGGTCCATCTCGACCTCTTCCAACGCGAGTTGCCCAGCCTCGATCTTGGAGAAGTCCAGAATGTCGTTGATGAGGAAGAGAAGGTTCTGGGCTGATCGTTCGGTGGCTTCAGTGAACTCCCGTTGCTCTTCGGAAAGGTCCGTTTCCATGAGGAGACTGGTCATACCCATCACCCCGTTGATGGGAGTCCTGATCTCATGACTCATATTGGCCAAGAATTCGCTCTTGGCCTTACTAGCCGCTTTTGCCGCCTCTTCGGACTTGCGAAGCGCCCGGGTCCTCATCTCTATGACGTCCTCGAGGCCCAGGTTGTGGACCTCCAACTCCTTGTACAGGACACCGCTCTCGAGGACTCCCGCACAGTTCTGGAGGAGGATGGAAAGGACTTTCTGGGCCAGGTCGGGGATGAACGGCGACTCTGCTTCGAGGGACCCCAGAAACATGCCGGAGATTCTGGACGGAGTGGCCAACACATGGAGCAACACCCAGCGCCCCATGACATGGCCCGGTACCAACACGGGTCGGTCCTGATAAAGGGCCCAACCGAAGGTGCCATCCTTCGTTTGCCGGCTCACTTCCTCGAGCACCACATCTCTGGTTTCCGGGGGATCCACGGCGGACAGATCAAAATCCAGTCCATCAGAGTCAACGCTAAGAAGAGCTGAGGTCTTGAAGTCCGCGAGACGCAGGAGAGCGGGGCGGGCCGCCTCGAAAACCTCCTGGGGTGTACCCCCGGTCCCAAGGTCGGTCTGAAACGTCTGGCCGAGCGAAGCGACCGCACCCAAGGCATCTCTAAGCCAATCGAAGCCGTCACCGGTCACCGGCTCCGACAGGACCGGATCCTGGAGGACCTGTGCGGGCACTCCAGTGTTCACGATCCGAACTCCAGTCCCACCAGGTGAACCGCGGCCTGGAACTGCCTGTCGATCTCTTCGATGGTGGATGGCAGGTATGCAGCATCAAGGGCCAGCGTATCCCAGGCCCGCTTGGATAGGGGGGGAACAAACGCCTGGCCACTTTGGCCGAGGCTGAGGGCGTTGGCCATGATATCAGCCACATGCACGGCTGCCGCCTCCACGGGGTACCGCGTCGCCATTTGGGGGCTATGGTGGAAATGGAGGGCTTCTCGAAGGCTCAGGGGCATACTCCACTGGTCCAGGAGAGCTTCGCCGACCTGACCGTGATCGAATCCCAGCACGTTTCGCTCGGCGAGGTAAACCATAGTTCCTTCGCTTTTTGCCTCCTCCATCACGGCCGCTGCTTCTTCGGGACACCGCTGGTAGATGATGAGTTTCCCAAGGTCGTGGAGAATTCCGGCCACAAAGAACCGTTCCACGTTCCCTTCCCTCCGCAAACCCGCCAGGACCCTTGCTCCCACGCCACAAGCCAAGCTATGGCGCCAGAACCCGTCCATATCGACGAGGTCCTCTGGCACATCCTTAAAGAGTTGAACCACGGATGTGGCCAAAGCCAGATCCCTTATCTGCGAGGTCCCCACCACGGTTACGGCCTGAGAGACGGTTTCAATTGGCCTTGGGAACGCATAGAAGGCGCTATTCACGACCCTCAAAAGACGCGCTGTGAGTGCCGCATCGTCCAGCACCACTTTGGCCACATCGGCGGCTCCCCCACGAGGATGGTTGATCACCTCCATGAGGCGAGCATAGATCATGGGTGGGGAGGAGAGGCGAACCGATCCCAGGATCAGGTCCTTGGGTCGTCGGGCGGTCGCAGTGGTCATGGCCGCCCTTCTTTCTGTATCTCACTGGCCCTACGCTGAACGCAGGCCTCCGCGAGCTCCTTCATGAACGGATGGGTGCGGTCGGTCAGCTGAAAATGACCGTCCACCGCTTCCTCTGCCAGGGAAACGGCCCACGGTTCCGAGGTTTCCATGCCCTCGCTTTGGCGCCCGGAATCGTCCCCCTCCACTTCGATATGGGTGACCCCCCACATTGGGAGACATTCCAAGTTCTTCTCGCTCAGGTCGTTTCCGGCAGGTATCAACAATCGTCCCTTCCGATCGGTGACCCTTGCAACCAGAACCATCCCGACCTGAGCCCGTTCCACAGGAATCAAAGGCACAAAACCTCCCGGGCTCAATGGCCGCCGAAGGGCGAATTCTCTGGAAATAGTGTCGTCACCAAACCC
>JBDHMC010000477.1:0-2459 GCA_039656355.1 Gemmatimonadota bacterium
ATCTGGAAGGGAAACAACAGTTTCCTCCTTTTGCGCCGGACCTCAGCTGGGTTCCTGTTCGTCCGAGGAGGGCCTGGACTGCGATTGCCAACCCCGGTACCCACCCTTCTCCACTCGATCTTCGCGTCCCTCTTTCAAAAACCAATCCATGTACTTTCCGATCTCGAAGCCAATGGCCCTCAGGAGGCCGGCCTCCTGAATATCTGGCTCGGCTCGGGAGATGAGAGTTCGGAGAGTTCGAAGGATGGATTCGGGTTCCCGGGCCTTATAAAACTCTATGCGGTGAAGGCCCTCCTCCAAAGCAGCATACGTGTTTTCCAACTCCTCGAGAGTGGCAAGGCGGGTGGACCGCTTTCCCTTCGGGAGGGGGCCCTCTTCTCCCGTGGCTGCAAGGAAGACCTCGTAGCTCAGGAGAAGGACGGCCTGAGCCAGGTTGATGCTGGAATAGTCCGGGTTGGTGGGGATGATGGCTGCCGCGTGGCAGAGGTCCAGCGCGTCATTCCCCAGCCCTCGATCCTCCCGACCGAACAAGAGGGCCACGACCCCCTCCCGGGCATGGTCCACGATCTTGGGCGCCACTTCCCGAGGCCGGACATAGTTCCGCTGGGCCGTGCGGGCCCTGGCCGTTGTACCCACCACGTAGATCACGTCGGCCAGGGCTTCCTGCAGGGAACCAAAGATCTCGACCTCATCCAAGACATCTTCACTCCGGTGGGCGATGCCTCCAATTCGCCAGGAGTCGAACTCGGCGGGTCGAACCAGCCGGAGCTTCCAGAGCCCCATGTTTTTCATGGCCCTGACCACCCCAGCGATGTTCACCAGGTTCTGGGGTTCGTTCAGGACCACAACAACGTTTTCGAGCGGAGACGTTCCCATGGGCAGAGAATGGTCCTCCAAGGACCGGGTGGCAACCACCTATCCCGTCCGCTGGTGAGCCCCGCCACTCGGCAGTCTGAGAGCGACCAGGAGCGCTGTTGCAGCCACAACGGCACCGCCCAGGTAAGGCCAGGCGATTCCCTGGAGGTCATAGACCACCCCGGCCAAGAACGGCCCTATGATCCGGGCAAGGGAGCCGACACTCTGACCAATGCCCAGGACGCTTCCCTGCAAATGGGGAGGCGCCACTCGACTCAGAAGAGCGACGATGCTGGGAAGGGTCCCCCCGAACCCGATGGCGAGAAAAGCCAACCCCCATAGGAGGGATCCCACATTCGCCGCAAAGGCAATGATGATGAGACCGGCGATGAATGGGATGCCCGATAACTGGATTAGGCGGGCCTCGCCCATGAGAGGCACCAACCGGCGAACCAGCCCTCCTTGCATGGTGGCTGAGATCAGGCCGAGGAATGCAAATAAGTATCCTACCTCCCGCTCTTCCAAACCGAACCGGATAGCCCCGAAGAGAGGGAAAGTGGGTTGCATGGCGGCAAAGGCCATCGTGAACAGGAAAGAGAGCAGGAGGATCTGAGAAGTTCTCGGGTCCCAGAGGGCGAGACCCAAATCCGTGAGTCGAAAGGGAGGACGACGTTTGGCCTTCTTCTCACCCTTCGTCAGGGATTCAGGCAACAAGAAGAAGGCAAGAACCCCGTTCCCGAAACAGAGGGCTGCAGCGGCCAACCCTGGGGCCTCTGACCCAATCGGTGCCAGGATACCCCCGAGAGCGGGTCCAAAGATGAAGCCGAGGCCGAAAGCAGCTCCGATGAGGCCCAGGTTCCCGGCCCTGCGTTCAGGGGGTGTGATGTCGGTGATGTAGGCTTGAGCAACGGGGACCGTGGCTCCACCGATGCCGGCCATGATCCGAGAGAGAAACAAAATGGCCAGGGTGCCGGCGTATGCGAAGACCAAATAAGAAGCGGCGGAGCCGAGAAGTCCCAGGATGAGGATGGGGCGTCGGCCTACGCGATCAGAGATTCTCCCCCAAAGAGGGGCCAGAAAAAACTGGGCCACCGAATAGACGGTGATGAGGAGGCCGACTTCTGTCCCAGATGCTCCGAAGCGTGCCGCATAAAAGGGGAGGAGAGGAAGGACGATCCCGAACCCCACCAGGTCCAGGAATACGGTAAGGAAGAGTATCCCGAGGCGGGTACGGGATGAGGGACCCTGGATCAGCTGTCCTGCTCGTTATTCAGGCGCTGGTCCCCGTCATCGCCACCCTCCAATTGATCCATTTCCTCGCTCCGGTCTTTGACCGAATGCCGGAAGTTCCGGATCCCCTCCCCAACACCACGGGCGATTTGGGGAATGCGCTTTGCCCCAAAAAAGAACACAACTACGCCGAACACCAGGAGGATCTCCATGACCCCGAAGCTCATGGGCGTTAAGTCCTTCCATTAGAAGAAAGAGCCGGTCCCCACCGCGGCCCGCTCTCGGGACGTGGGTGTTGAAGCGCCGGCGGGAAGCGCCGGCGGGAAGCTCCGGCGGGAAGCTAAAGATGGCTACCCAGGCCTCACTTGAGAAGG
>JBDHMC010000478.1:0-2457 GCA_039656355.1 Gemmatimonadota bacterium
AAGGGGACGCGATGCGTGATGAGGTCGCTAATACCTTTGACCGCTCCGCGCAGGATGGCATGGAAATACCAACGTGCCAGCTTCTTCACATCGCCTCGACCGTCAGCGGTGATCAACTCCAATTCTTCCAGGTGGAATTCGAGCCCGAACATAGGATGGGCAGGGTAGTCCCCTTTGAGCTGGGAGAGCACACAGACCCGCCCGTTCCGTCGCACGGAGGCCATGGCGTCGTGCAGGGCTTCGAAGGAGGAAGAAGTCTCGAGGGCCACGTCGAACAGGTCCGCACCGTACCGGTTCCTCAGGGTGGTCCCTACGTCACAGGCCCCGGGGTCCAAGGCTTCGTCGGCCCCCAACTCGAGGGCGATCCCGCGGCGCATTTTGAAAGGGTCGGTGACAACGACCCGGTTCGCTCCGGCGAGTCGGCACAACTTCACCGCCATGAGCCCAATGAAACCCTGGCCGGTGATGAGGACATCGTCCCCGATCCGAAGCCTGGATCGGCGGATGCCGTGCAAGGTCACGGTGGAGAGGGAGTAGGCGACCGCTTCCACGTCCGTAACCCCGTCGGGGACCGGAATCAGGCGGTCCTCGGGTAGGACGAACTCCTCCGCGTGTCCAAAGTGGCCCACAACACGCTGGCCCACTGCCAGCGACGTCACCTCGCTTCCCAAGGCCGACACCTCGGCCAACTTCTCGTATCCCAGCAGTTTCGGGAATCGAGGAGGGCCGATTCGCCCGGGTTTGAACCCCGGATCCAGCTGAGGGTCGGTGCCGAAATACCAAGCACCCTCCGTACCCGCGCTGATGGCCCCGAGGCGTGTCCGTACCCGGACGTCCAAAGGGCCCAACTCCGGGAGGTCGTGATCCTCGTAGCGGAGGTCGCCGGGACCGTGGAGCTTGAGAACCTTGCTCATAGCTTCTCTCACCCAGAGGAAACAGGTGGCAGCATGGTAGCCCGACCCTCAGGGGACCCACAAGGGTAGGCACCACCTGGCTCCCCGCCCGCCACCACTCGTATCCGTCTGTCACCCGACTCTTCAAACCCTTATTGTTTTAGGCTGGTTTACACCTGGACTGAACTACGCGGGAGTTGATCGTGGCTTCTTCAAATATTGATCCCTTCGGCGCCCTCGCCGAACTAGAGCTTTCCGAAGGCCCCACCTCCTATTACCGGCTCCCTCGGTTGGAGGAGGAGGGCGTCGTGACCCTCGATCGCCTTCCCTTTTCCATACGGATTCTCCTGGAAAACACCCTGCGGCATTCCGGGAAAGGTTTTGTAGGAGAAGGCGATGTGAGAACGGTGGCCGCGTGGAGCCCCACCGCCGCCGGAACCGCCTTCCCTTTCATGCCCAGCCGCGTGGTTCTTCAGGATTTCACGGGTGTCCCGGCGGTTGTGGACCTCGCCTCCATGCGTACGGCCCTTTCCGCCTTGGGAGGGGACCCCAAGAGGATCAACCCCGTGGTCCCTGCTGACCTGGTCATCGATCACTCTGTCCAGGTGGACTACTACGGAACCTCTGATGCATTTCGGTTGAACGTGGAGAAGGAGTTCGAGCGGAACCGGGAGCGGTACGCTCTTTTACGTTGGGCCCAGGAGGCCTTCGAAGATTTCAGCGTCGTGCCTCCAGGAACCGGCATCGTCCACCAGGTGAACCTGGAGTACCTGGCCTCGGTGGTGCATCGCCGGGATGAGGCGGGGCGCTTTCTGGCCTATCCGGACACCCTGGTGGGGACGGACTCCCACACGACCATGATCAATGGCCTCGGCGTCGTCGGGTGGGGCGTAGGGGGAATCGAGGCGGAGGCCGTCCTCCTCGGACAGCCCTACTACATGCTTCTTCCGGAAGTGGTAGGAATGCGACTTTCCGGCAGCCTCCCTGAGGGATCCACGGCCACGGACCTCGTTTTGAGGGCCGTCGAGATGCTCCGGGAACACGGGGTGGTGGGCCGATTCGTCGAGTACTTCGGACCCGGCCTCTCCAACCTCACCCTTCCGGACCGGGCGACTCTGGCCAATATGGGCCCCGAATATGGAGCCACCATCGGATTTTTCCCGGTAGACGAAGTAACGCTGGGCTTTCTGGCGGGGACTGGCCGTAGCCCCGAGCACGTGGAAAGGGTCGAACGCATATGCAAGGAGATGGGTCTGTTCCGAACCGATGGGACTCCGGATCCCGAATATACCTCGGTTCTGGAGCTGGACATGTCCACCATCGAACCCAGCGTTGCCGGCCCCAAAAGACCACAGGACCGAATTCCTCTTACCGATCTAAAAACCGCTTTCGAGTCGGATCTCCCCAAGCTTGTGCCGTCGGGCTTTTCCCTGGGCGGATCAGAGGGTGACGGAGACGTCGCCGTAGCCGCAGACACCAGGAGAAGCATCGATGTGATACTGGACGGGGAAACTGCCGCAGTGGAGGATGGAAGTATCGTCATCGCTGCCATCACCTCCTGCAC
>JBDHMC010000479.1:0-3701 GCA_039656355.1 Gemmatimonadota bacterium
GGTGCCCTTTTTCACCGTTGAACCACCCTGTGACGATGGCTGCCACCAGCCCGCCGAAATAGAGGACCAGGGGAATTCGGTAGAGAATCTCTGGGAGGACGCCTCGGTCGATTACCTCGCCGAAGATGCTGATGATCACCCACCCTGCCACGGCATAGGAGACCACGATTCGAACCAGGCGACGTTCTTTCAGTTCCTTCCAGGATAACACAGGCCCTCTTCCTCCATGGGTGTCTCAAGGGGGCATCTTATTCGATCCGAGGAGCGTGAACCGAGGAGGGTACCCACTATACGGAAAAAAGTTGAACCCGGACCCGTCCCGGGGCGTTATTAGGTGCCGCGATGTGTGGGAATAACGTGGCTCCGAGGGATTCCACGAATCCTATATGAGAACGGGAGAGAGCCCGTGTGCGCAAGGGAACCGAAAGAGGGCGCCCCCTTTCAGGGAGCACCCTCTATCCATCACCGGCCCTCGAAGGGGTGACCCCTATCGGCCCACTACCAACTCACCTTCGGCCGAGGCGTTGCCCACGGTGACCACAACTGCATAGGTACCTGGTGCTACCCGCGCCATCCGACCCATACCCCCCGGGCCTGTAGGTTGGCCCCCTCCAATCGAGAGATCCCACTCCACCGCCTGCAGGCCAGCCTCGGCTGGGCCGGAGAGTTCCCGGATCAGCTTTCCGTCACTATCCCGAACCTGGATCAGTGCCTGGCGAGCGGGGTCTCCCACCCAGTACAGAATGCTCGCTGACCCACCGCCGCCTCGGAATCCTTGAGGCAACTGGACCGCTCCCGGGTCGAAGAGGTGAACGGGTTCCGCCATTACTTCAGGAGTGAGAGCCTGCAGGGGCCGGACGTCCATGGCATACACACCTCGCCCGTGTGTGGCAGCCACCATGATGTCCTGCTCCGGATGGATGACCAGATCCTGGAAGAAGGAGGATGGGAGGTTCCCCCCGGGGAGGGCATGCCACTCTCCACCCCCGTTCAGGGTGACGTAAACCCCCAGGTCCGTTCCGACGTAAAGGACATCGGGATTCTTCGGATCCTCCTTGATGACGTTCACCGGCCCTGAGGGGATGTTCGCCACGATGCTCGTCCAGCTCTCCCCATAGTCTGTGGACTTCCAGAGGTACGGGTTGAAGTCGTCGTCACGCTTACCGTTCTGAGCCATGAAGACCGTCGCTTCGTCATACTGGGAAGCGACGAGTTCGGCTATCCACTTCTGATAGGGCAAGCCACGGTTGATCTCGGTCCATTCCCCGCCACTATCCTGGGTGCGCCATACCCTACCGTCGTCGGTTCCCACGTAGATAAGACCGAATTTGAAAGGAGATTCGGCGATTGAAAACAGCGTTTGATAGGGGATGTCGCCGTACTTTTCCGGATCGTTGTAGGTGAGGTCGGGACTGATTCTGTCCCAGGTTTCACCCTGATTCATGGACCGGAAGAGAAAGTTCATCCCATGGTAAAGGACCCGCGGGTTGTGCGGGGAAATGATAAAGGGCGCTACCCACTGACCACGGAAGGCCAGTTCTCCGGGATCGGGCTGGGGTACGAGCCCTTGGGTTTCTCCCGTGGCCATATTCGATCGTTGGATGGTCCCGTAAAAGTTCGCCGAGTAAACGGTATTGGGATCCGTGGGATCGATGGCGTGGGAGCTTCCTTCCCCGCCCGGCGCACCCTCGAACTCCACGGCCGGGATGTTGTTTCTCCCCCGGGAAAGATCCACCACTCCCCTGTAGCTCCCGTGGTCTTGAACGGATCCGTACACTCGGAAGGGATCACCCATGTCATGGGCGATGTTGAAGAACTGCACGAGGGGGAGGTTGTCATAGAACGTTCGCCAGTTTTCCCCCCCATCATACGAAATAGCGACTCCACCGTCGTTTACGTTGACCAGGTAATCCGAGTTCGCGTGGTCGATCCAGAGGCCGTGGTGGTCTCCGTGCATCCCGCGAAGGGATCGGAAGGTCTTGCCCTGGTCTTCCGAGACATTCAATCCGAGGCCCATGACGTAGATCTTGTCCTCGTCGTTTGGGTCCACCCTCATCTGTCCAAATACCCACCCGTAGGTTCCGGACATCCCTTCCATGGTCCGATTCTCTTCGCTGGTCCGGCGCCAGCTTTCGCCTCCGTTGTCTGACCGGAACACCGTAGCGCCCTTGATAGTTGGACCTCTGGGGCGGCCATAGGCGTCCGTGGCCCCCTCCGGCGCATCGTTGGCCGTTTCATAGTTGTCGATGAAAGCATAGACGACCTGGGGATTGGAGCGAGCGATGTCGAGTCCTATCCGGCCCCGGTGCCGAGGCTGGGGCAGACCGTCGGTTACCTCTGTCCAACTCTCGCCGCCGTCGGTGGTCTTAAAGATCCCACTCTCTTCATAGTCGGGCTCGTTTCGGGGATCGTTCCACCGGTCGCGAATGCGCTGCCAGGTGGCTGCATAGAGGTGGGTCGGTGGGGTGGACGATGATCCTGGGGATTGTCTGGGTGCCGGCCAGCCCCATGTGGGTCCAACTGTCCCCGCCATCCACCGACTTGTAGATGCCCGTTCCTGCCATGGAGCTCCGGAAGATGTTGGCCTCTCCGGTGCCCACCCAGACGATGTCCTGGTTGGAGGGCGCGACTGATACATCCCCGATGGAGGTGGTGGCAGCCTGCTCGAAAACAGGCTCCCATGTAGTGCCCTCATTCTGAGTGCGCCACACCCCGCCCGAGGCCCCAGCCACGTAAATCGTGTAGCTCCCCCCCTTCGGAGTGACCACGGCGATGTCGGTCATGCGGCCACTTACGTTCGTCGGGCCTACGAACTGCCACTCATGGCTCTTGAAGGGGCTGGCCTCGGTCATGGCGAGATGAGCCTCGTACATCTGAAGGCGAAGCTCCGGAGCGGTGGAGTGTATCCGCTCCTGGGCACCAACCGAGGCGGGAAGGGATAGCAACGACAGGAGGACCATGTGAAAGCCGATTCTTATTGCGGCCGATTGTCGTTTGGACATCGTCGTTCTCTCCGAATTGGGTGATGACTGTGCGGTTTTACGCGGACTCGAAACGCCCCTGGAAAAACCGCAGCTTCTCGGGTTCATATACGAATCTGAGGCCTTTCACCGAATCCCGCCGCTCCCAAACGCGGATGACGGCATCGGCGACGGCCTTCATGTGGTCGTTGGTGTAGACCCGGCGCGGGATGGTGAGGCGGACCAACTCCAAGGCTGGCCGGTAATTATCCCCGGTCTCCGGATTCCGGCCTTTTGACACGTTCCCCCGCTCCATGGTCCTTACGCCGGACTCCATATAGATCTCTGCCGCCAAACGTTGGGCCGGATATTCGTCCTGATCTAGATGGGGCAAGAACTTCTTGGCATCCAGGAAGATGGCGTGTGTGCCCGGGGGTGTGACGATGGGGATTCCTGCGTTCTGGAGTAGCTGGCCCAGGCCTTGGGTTTGCTGCACCCGGGCCCGGATGTATCGGTCATCGGTCATCTCCTCTACGCCTCGGGTGATCGCTGCCAGGTCTGCCGCAGCCAGACCTCCATCCACCACATTGCCCTCGTAGACCCGCAGCATCTCCTCGGCTTCCCGGGCCCATTCAGCGTTATCCCGGAAAGCCAGGCATCCCCCAATATTGATGAGGAAGTCCTTCTTCCCGCTTACCGTACATCCGTCACCGTAAAGCATCATCTCCCGGACAATGTCCT
>JBDHMC010000480.1:0-2444 GCA_039656355.1 Gemmatimonadota bacterium
CGAAACTTTTGAGGAAAATGCAAGCTCCAAGGCCATGTACTTCAGACGGAAATCCGGCCTCCCAACCATAGCCGACGACTCCGGGCTGGAAGTCGATGCGCTGAATGGGGCCCCGGGGGTTCGCACGAAACGGTTCGCTCCAGGAGATGACCTGGAGGGGGAAGCCAGGGACCAGGCCAACAACGCCTATCTGCTCTCCCGGTTGGAGGGGGAGCCATCCGAAACACGAGGGGCGAGATATGTGTGTGTGGCGGCTCTCGCCTGGGATGCCGGCAGGGTGGACGTCTTCCGGGGCGAAGCACCCGGTATTGTGCTGGAAAACGCCAGGGGACTCGCCGGATTCGGATATGATCCCATCATTCTGGACGTGGCCTCGGGAAAAAGCTTCGCCGAGCTCACTTCCGACGAGAAGAATGCCCGGAGCCACCGAGGCCGGGCCTTCCGAGCCCTTGGAGAGGCGTTACGGGGAAGAGAATGAGGAATCTGCTGGGATGGAAAAGGGACCGGGTGCGATGAATCGGGATGCCATCACCGCCGACCATATCGGCCCTACGGAAGACGGCACCGCATTGGAGATCCGCTGGAAGGATGCCCACAGTTCGGTGTTCGACCCTCGGTACCTGAGGCTCAACTGCCCCTGCGCCGGTTGCGTTGACGAAATGAGCGGGCAGCGTACGCTCACTCCCAGCATGGTTCCTGACGGGATTTACCCCACGGCCATCCACTACATAGGGAAATACGCCCTCCAGTTCGTCTGGAGCGACGGCCATGACACCGGCTTCTATTCGTTCGAGACTCTGAGGGCTCTCTGCACCTGTGAGGAGTGCAGGGAAGAGAGGCGGAAATCGACTCCCTGACGGGCCGCCTGTTTCCGGTGGATCAAGAATTTCCCGGGGAAGGGTACCAGGTAGGGAAGGGCCGGTTGTATCTTTCGTCGGCTCAAATCACGGGGCGTGGCGCAGCCCGGTTGTCAACGCTGGTAGCGCGTCGGCTTTGGGAGCCGAAGGTCCCCGGTTCGAGCCGAGCGGCAGGAGAGCTGGGGAAAGACGTTTCGGCTGACCCGCGAGGCGGCGAAGCCGCCCTAGACGAGCGAGGGGGCGCTAGCCCCCGCAGCTCCATCCGGGCAAATGTGGAAGGGGAGCCGGTGTCTTCCGGGCCAAGCTTTCAGGTTTATGATGGCTCGGTGGATAAATGAAGAGGAAACGGTACGGAAAACAGACGGGGCGTGGCGCAGCCCGGTAGCGCGTCGGCTTTGGGAGCCGAAGGTCCCCGGTTCGAATCCGGGCGCCCCGATTCATGGTCCCGGTGGCGGAGAATTCCGCCACCGGGCCTTTATTTTGACGCGCCCGGATCGCCGAGGACGCCGTGGTCGGCCACAACAGGTAGTCCTACCCAGTACTCCCCATGCCATTTTAGAGGCCGACTTACCTGCGCCCGCAGGCAAATCCGGGCGCCCCGATTTGCGGATGGCCCTGGGCAGCACAGCTGCCTGGTGCTCGTCCCCTCACGCGAGTGTGCCATTTTCACCCGCCACGAATGAGCCGTTTTCAACCGGTGTTGACCCGGAGCGGCAAGAGAGCTGGGAAAAGACGGTTCAGCTGAAACGCGAGGTGAGCGAGGGCCTGCGGGCCCCCGCGGCTCTGGCCAGTGAGCCTCCTTTTCCTTGCCGCAGGCCGGCCGCCGGTGAGTATTGGAGTGCGGCCCGCGCACCAGGGTCGTGAAGTGGGGCCCGTCGTAACTCTCTGACCGGGGAAGCGGCGGGCCTTCCTGCGTCAGGATGGCCCACGACCTCCCTCCTTGGGCCACAGTAGCTGGCGGGTGAGAGGGTACTCCAGAAAGCCGTCTAGTTACTGGAGTCCAGAGGGTCCACCGGACGGGTGGTCCATAGGGAAACGAGATCCTGGGTCCTTTCGGCCGATCCCTTCCAGGCTCGTTTCCATCGGGTAATCCGTCGGCTCACGAACCCGAGGACCCGCACAGCCCCCCAGTAGACCCACCTCGGTGCGAACCCGGACTCCCTCATCAACTGGAGGAAGAACCTGTCGGCCTGCCGTCGGTTGTATGGCATCCCCGCATCGAGAAACTGATAGAGAACATCGTGGATCATGGATGCGAAGTAGGTCTTCTGCCTTCCCGTGCCCTTGCTCACAACCCCATCCGGGGTGCCGATGAGGAGGTCGAGAAAGCAGAACTTCGGACTACAACCGTTCCATGCGTAGCCCCGCATTACGGTGAGCCTCCCGTTTTCTTCGATCAGGAGCCGCACCTTATTTCCGCTGTCGAAGAACAAGAACTCATCGCCGACAGGCACTCCCGAATCCCAACTGAAGCTCTCATCGAGACGAAACTTCCAGACCACATGGTTCGAGCATAGCATCCGCACCCGCCCTTGCCTGGAGGAAGGTCGTGTCACGCACCGAGTCGGTTTGGGGGGGCTGGCGTCT
>JBDHMC010000481.1:0-2439 GCA_039656355.1 Gemmatimonadota bacterium
CCACACATCCATCTGGTAGACCTGGTCGAAGACATGGGGGGAGGCGTAGATCTCCTGGTAGTAGTGGGGTCCGGTGCCGCCGCTGGTGTAGCTGCTTTGCTTGGACCAGCTTTCGCCGTAGTCGTCTGATCGGTAGAAGCCCTTCTCCTCAGGGTCCGCTTCGACGGTGGCATAAACCACATTCGGCTTCATTGGGGACACAGCCAGGTTGATCTTCCCCTTGGGCCCTTCGGGAAGTCCCTGGGCCACCTCCCGCCAGGTCACCCCACCATCGCTGCTCTTGAAAATTCCTGACTCCGGGCCGCCCGAAAGGAGGGCCCAGATCTTCCGCCGCCGCTGATAGGTGGCAGCGTAGAGGACATCCGGGTTTTCAGGATCGCGTTCGATGTCGGTGGCACCTGTCTCGTCGCTGACTCCCAGGACCTGGGACCAAGTTGCCCCACCGTCGGTGGTGCGGTAGACGCCCCGCTCCCCTCCGGAACTCCAGAGAGGACCTTCCGCGGCAACCAACACCACCTCTGAATCCCTGGGGTCCACCAGGATACGGCCAATGTGTTCCGAGGCCGTCAGCCCCATGTTCTGCCAGCTCTTTCCCCCGTCCCGGCTTCGGTACACGCCGTCTCCGAAGGCAACATGCCGGCCGCTCACGTTCTCCCCCGTCCCCACCCAGATCACGTCGGGATCGTTAGGGTCGATGGTGACTTCGCCTATGGAGTAGGAGCCCTGGCCGTCAAACACCGACTGCCAGGTGGTCCCATTGTCGTCGGTTTTCCACACTCCACCGGATCCCACGCCGATATACCAGGTGGACCGATCGTTGGGGTGGATGGCGATGTCTGCGATACGGCCCGACATGATCGACGGCCCGATACCCCGGAAAGCGAGCCCACGGAAGGTGGCGGCATTCAGGGCCCCATCGACGCCCTCCTGGGCAGCAGCAGGCGTGGAGGTTATCGACCCCAAAAGGGCTACGACGATCAAAGCAGTGAAGACACAGGGGGTGCGGTAGCTAAACACGACCATGACTCCTTTTCGTGCGGTTTGGACCGGACGCCGCTCGTTCGGGGCCGGTCGGTCCGTCGACTCTTTGTCCGATGACTGGGAGGAAGCCTGCGCCCCGGTGCGTGAAAAGGCAAGTGAGGGAGGCACAAACCCCTTTTGACTCGCGGAGTGCCCGAACCCCCCCGATATTGTCCCGGAATCCGTACCACGTATTTCCCGGACCGGAGGGACCTGAGGATGCGATCCGATCTGCGCGTTTTGGCCGCAGCTTTTTTGGTGGTCACCGTCGGAGGATGTGGAACTGAAACCCCGGGGGCCTCCCCCCCTCCCGCCCAGAGCTTTCAAACTGAATTCTCTCGTCCTGCGGGCCGACCCCTTCAGTTGGAGGATTATTATCGGTTCCAGAACCTCAGGGGCATTCGCCTGTCCCCGGACGGTGGCTGGGTGACATTTGCCCTTTCGCTTCCGGTGGAGGAAACGAATGGGGACATCCACGAGGTCTGGATCGTTCCCACCGACGGTTCACGTCCTCCCCATCACGTCTTGCACCAGGGCGAGGATGTGATGGCTCCCACCTGGACGGAAGCTGGGCGTCTTCGGTACACGGCGGGAGAGACATGGTCCATCGACCCCACGGACCCCACGGGTTCGCCACGTCGGGAAGAACAGGAGCCTTCAACCGGGAACCAGGGCCCCGACGGGTTCTGGGTCGTCTCCTTGGAAGATTCCCCCCAGATGGAGGAGGTCATCCCGGCCCTCTCCGCCTTCGAGATGCGCCACGAGGAGCGATTCGAGGGAGTCCAGTTCGATTGGCTCAACTTCCAACGGGACGGTGCCGCCTTCCCGGTTCCGGATCCAACTGCAAACCCTCCCCGGGAGCTCGTTATCACTCCTGTTGAGGGGGGGGCTGCTCCTGACGGGGGCGCCACAGCCGAGGCTCGAATCCTAACCGATCTTGGGATGCGACCCGGGACCCCTATTTGGCACCCGAACTCCCGGGTCTTGGCCTTTACTGCCGACCCCAACTGGAAGGACGAGCGACGGTATGGCCGGCCGGACATTTGGCTGGCGACCATCGACGGGGAGTCGATCCGTCTCACGGACGACGGATGGAGCTACGGCTCTCTCGGCTTCTCACCGGATGGAGGCTATCTCTCGTTCATCGGGGGTTACGGTACGGATATGGTCAAAGATGGTCGGTTGGATCACGGGGGTCCTCGAGACCTGTTCCTGATCCCTCTGGAAGACGGAGTTCCCACAGGGCCGGAAAACGCCCCGGCCGACCAGCCCGGCCACCCGAACCACATCACCCTTACTGCCGATTGGAATCTGGATCCCAGCGGTCCCATGTGGTCGCCTGACTCGGAGTACATCTACTTCAGGGCGGAAATAAGCGGGGGATCCCACCTCTTCCGAGTGGCGGCTGCGGGAGGCCCC
>JBDHMC010000482.1:0-2437 GCA_039656355.1 Gemmatimonadota bacterium
TTTTTGAGTGGACTTTTCTCCAAGACACAGAGGCATGCCGCCTCCCCCGGAAGGATGCCCTGAGGGTTTGAATCAGGATCCTTGAGAATGCCCTGCTCCAACAAGCGACCTCGAACGGAGGGCCGAACGAGAGAATCGACACCGCCCACGATGGCTCCTGTGATCCTGCCTTCCTTTATGGCGGAGGACGCCCGGTAGAGAGCTCCTAGACCGGCAGCCCTGCCGTAGGGTAGGATCTCCACCACCCTGGGTTGAAATCCGCCCAGGGCCTGGGTGATGGCAGTTGAGAGACGCCCAAAGAACTGAGGGTCTTCCTCCGAATCCACCCCGACGTACAATCCCCAACTCTCCGGTGGGGTCCCTTCACCTCCGGCGCTATACCAACTCTCCACGGCAGCCGGGACCGCGAGTCTGACCAGGCGATCCACCCCTTCTTCAATGATCAGATGTTCGGGCTCCGGCAGGCTGGCCCCAACTCGTTCATGTCCAGGCCACTCTTCCTCCACCGGCCCGCCATCGAACCACTCCAGAGGCACACGCCCCCCGACCGGTGGGGGTGAGTCACCGACCGTGCCGTGGGTGTCATCAACTTCCAGGGGGGTGATGCGGGTGATCCCAGCCCGGAGGGCGGCGCAGGTGGCAGGAGCCGAAAGCCCTACCGACGTGACCGCACCGACACCGGTGATGGGTATAGCCGTCATGAATCGAGTCCCCTGGCCCGACACCCGATATGGGATACCCGCAGCAGCTTCCCATGAACCCTCAGGTCGGCCTTCCAGAGAAGGTGGAGCTCCATGAGATCAGTATCCACCGTTACCGAGTTGAGCTTCAACTCAGGCTCCTCCATGGTCCCATCTACCAGAACCGGACACTCCAGCTCCAGTCGGGGCAAAGAGAAGCCCAACCACCCCTTTCGAGTGCAGCCCGTCACCTCAACCGGCTCTCCACCCTCGAGGAATCCGGGAACGAGAAGACTCGGGGGGGCGGCACTATGGAATCGCTCGTCGAAGTCTTTCGGCAGAAGGGGCGACCGCTCATCAATCCATTTCTGGTCGTAGGTCCCCACGTACCGAACTCTCGGATCCCAATTCCTCCCAATGGGCCCGAAGCCCACCGGAACTCCCCCCTCACCCAGACTGCCCATCAGCGCCTGGGGACGTTCGATGTTTGGGAGGGGCTCGTTCTCCCAGGGGGCGCTCGAGTGTTTTACCCTGAAGCCGCGGCCCACTGGATTTCGTGGTTCGTGCCCGTGGTGGTTTGGGTTCTCCGGACTCAGGTCGGTCCCCCCAAAAGCGTTTTCCCAGGTAAGTGGGATGGCGTCGAAAGATTCGGGTGCACTGATGGACGGCACACCCACAGAGTTCAACCACCAGCGGTTCCCGAACACGGCGGCAGATTCCCGAACAGGTCCCACCCGAAGGCCCACCTCCACGTAGGTAGTTCCCCTTCGGGGCGCCAGGGCGCTCCCTTTCAGGAAGACATCCGTTGCGAGCTTTGTGGGGCCGAGTTCCGATTCGTGTTCGATGCTCGAGGCGTCAGGTTCACCGGTGAACTCATCCACCGGCTTCATGGGTGCCTGCTTTTCGGCCACAGTGATCGTACCGTCTTCCGAGATGGAGTAGGTGGCCTTCAGGGCAACGATGAGGTTCTCGGCGCCATTCTTGTCGAAAATCACGGCCCGACCCAGCACGAAAGGCGTATCGTTGAGGAGTTCCATGGCCTTACTCCCCGGGGACCGCTTCAAAGTCAGGGCCGGCGGCAAAGAAACCATCCGGAACCTCATTTCGAAGCCAAGGAGTTTCCTGCCTCACAGCGAACAAACCGCTTCGCCAGATGACCTCCATGGGCTCCTGGTCTTTGGGCCCTTCCCAGGTGGAGGGCTGACCACGTAACCATCTGTCGGCGCGCCCATAACTCGGGGCCATTTCAGCCCAAACCGCCTTCACCTGTTCGGGACTCGGCTCCTCAGCCTCTTCCAGTGCTGGGTCTTCCCCTTCCTCGGAGGGGACAGGAACCGACCCCAGAATCATCTCGATGGCTTCCCGAGCGGCACCCGCCAGCTCTTCGTTCTCATCGGTCAGAAGGTCGATGAGAAGATCGACTGCGGCGGGGCTTCCAAGGTCCCCCATTGCTCGGACACTGGCCAATCCAACCTCGTCGGCGCCCACCAGGTCGGCCAGGATCTCGACGTCCGGGGAAGTCCCCAACAAACCGAGTATTCGAATGGAGAAAGGACTTGGTGCTTCCGCCGCCAAGTGGGTTCTAGCGATCGCAGCCGCAGACCCGGGATCGAGAAGTGCCTGGCTCCAAAGGGCAGCCCGGTTCACATCAGGTTCTGGATCGGTGAGGAGATCTGGCCGCAAGCTTCGCTTTCAGTAGTGACCCTAGGGTCAGGAGAAGCACGGCACGGGCCCTGGGGTGGGGAGCCATGCCGGCC
>JBDHMC010000483.1:0-2435 GCA_039656355.1 Gemmatimonadota bacterium
CAGATCACTACAGCTTCCCAACAATGCGACAGTGAAATATTCGTTCTTTCCGTTCACCGAAATGAGGTCAGCCAGGTGTCTGCTGACCAGAGCCTCCCTGGCCCACCCGCGGTATGCACCTTCCATCTCCGTGAGGTCGAACGTCTGGTTCTTTCCGACCGTGGCGTCCAGAGCAGTGATGCTGTCGATGAGGCCTTCGGCCAGAATGCTCTCGGAGGCCATGAAGGGGTTCCTGACAATGGCCACCTTCACCTTATCGCCTTCCAAGTATTCTTGAGCCTGGATGACCTGTGGCAGCGTCAGGAGCAGGAATAAATGAACCCACGATGCCTTTCTCATGATGTTTGTCATCGGTTCCGTACGCCTCCGATCGCTCCTTCTATCAATCTGTAGGCCGCTCTCAGAGAGACCCCGTCGGCATTGTTGGGTAGTCCAGCGATCCCGATTGCCGCGGCCTTCGGAAAAGCGAACACCGTTTGCAGAAAGGCAGCCAGCTCGTCACTGGAAAGCCCGTCATGCCGTGAGGCAGGCAGATCAGGCATCTCGGATGCAGAAAGTATGCTCATGTCGACGTGAACGTAGATGACATCCGTTATCCCGCTGAGTCGTTCCATCTCCGTACCGATGGCGCCGGACAGATCCTTCATCTCCTCGACCGAGAGGGTCTGGATAAAGGAATTGTCGATACTCAACTGTTCATATGGGTTCGTGTCCTGAACGCCCGCCATGACGATATGCTTGGTGGAAATCGATGGATCGAGGCCGGCTTGTTGTCGGAGCATCGAATTAGAGAGTCCCGCCGCCACGGCCACATTCATGCCACCCATGTCGCCTTCCATGGAGGTGTTCGGCGTGTTGAAGTCACCGCGCTCGCTTATCCAGACCAACCCAACCTTCAACGGCTGGCTGTCGCCGAGGCGAGGCAACCCGAGAATGTCGCGGCCTCTGCTGTCCTGAAGCGGCTGTCTGTCCGGTCCCAGGTGCTGTAAGCCGGCCAGCATTCCCACCAACGACTTACTGCCCGACAGGAGTCCTATGAAGAAATGCTCACCCCGATCGGATTCATAGATGATCTTGCCCAGGGTCCTGTTGGTCAGGGAAGCCCGATTCCACTCCCCGTATTCCCGTTCCAGCTCTGGGGGCATCTGGACCGTCGTGACATGCGCCACGTCACAGTCCAGCCCTTCCAGCAGCCCCTGGATGCCTCCAGCCAGAAGAAGGCCCGGGCCTTCCACGAGTTCGGGGCCGGTCCTGGTGTCGGAATACGGGTCGGCCACGATTACAACGCTGAGCCTGCCGGATGCGTCGGCATACTGTTGAGCCGTGGCCGGCAGAGGGAAGAGCATCAGGGCCGAGCCAACAACGCAGCCACATCGGGCCAGGGCGTTCCCACAGATTCTCACACGTGCCTCCTCTCCCACGATGAGGTCCTTCCGGTAGAGGTCACCGAATCGGCTTATCTCTCCAAGCCCACAGAATAGGCGGGCTGCAGGCTATAGGCTACCGCCGGCCTATTGGAGCAGACTATGTGGGGTTTACGAGTTCTACGAGCCTAGCCAGCCGGCTGCGGCTGGCTAGGCACTTGATCAAGCAAGTTGAGCGGCTCGTCGATCAGGGGGCGATTAGAGTGCTTCGCATCGACGTTCTCGGTGGCTCACCTGAAGACTCCGAGCGACCGGGCTCAGGCACCCGGCGCGAATTCCCCCGGAAGAAAGCGGTACACCGCAGCGGCGAGGATTAGGACAAAAACAAGCGCCGCGATAAGGGAATGATCTCTCGGTTTGTTGGTCCACATCCCCCAGGTCACGAGAGCCAGACCGGCAATCTGCCCAACTCGGAATGGTATGAAGAGGGCCTCTGATCCGAACACAATTGGGCCATCAAGGAGCCAGACGGTCCACAACGCAACAAAGGTCGCCATCAACAAGAACCGGATCTTGAAGAAGTGAGCCCGCAGGTCGATGGAGCCACTCTTCGCCTTACCTGGAAGGATCAGGGACGAAGTGAAAAAGAGTATCAGGGGCGCGCAGTTTACGGTGACGAAACGCGGGTAGTTCCATTCCACCTCGTGGAGGTCCCAGGCAGCCCACCAAACCAAAGAATGCACGAGAAGGAGGCTCATCACCCAGATCGTGTGGGGGAAGAACCGTGTGATTTTCTTGACGTCATGGGCGAGATGGGCGACGCCACCCAGGAGTTGGGCTAGGCTCAATCCCAATGTGATGGAGACCATTACTGAGACGAATTCGAACAAGCCCAATAGCCTTCTCCCCCTGATGACACCAAATGCATGTACAGCAGTCTGACGGTCTTTTCTTTCAATCCACCTTTCCCACCCGCACCCCGACCGACAACTTCGATTTAGCCCGTGAAACTGCGCCCAAGGTCCGAGCCGTTGGATTGGGTCGCGTTCACGTGACCGGTCATAGAGTCAC
>JBDHMC010000484.1:0-2433 GCA_039656355.1 Gemmatimonadota bacterium
CCTCATCCACGGGATGAATGAAAGGGTCGCCCACGTCTTCAAGGAAAGGGAGCGCGAGATGCCGAGGCTGGTACGCCCTACCTTGGCGGTTGGCCTGCTTCTGTCGGGAACCCTCCTGGCAGGAATCGGACTCGTAGATCTCATCGCTCGGGGGTATGGGACGCTCACCTGGGTGTTCCTGGTGATCTATGTGCTGCCCGTGTTGACCCTGGGTATCTGGCGGATCACACGCTTGAAGAGGGGACGGTCCCAGTAGCCCTGACCCGGACCAATCTCAGGATCGCACCGATCCCAAACACCGGACCCAGAGCAAGGACCGGGAATGCCCAAACCCATCCGAAGGTCTCGGTGATGATGGGTAGTCCCTGGATGGTCACCATGGTCAGGAGGAAGCCCGCCGAGGTCTGAAGAGTCAAAGCCGTCCCCACGGCTTCCTGAGGGGCCACTTCCGTCACCAGGGCGCTGAATTGAGCTGAATCGGCCACGACGAAGAACCCCCATATCCAAGTGAGGGGGACGAGGATCCAGAAGCTCCAGCCGAAGAAGAAGCCCACCAGGAGAGAGCACCCACCACTGGCCATCATGGCCAGGTTGACCAGCCGTTCCCTGCCGATTCGGTCAGCAGCCCATCCTCCCCAGACACACCCCAGACCTCCGGCGGCGATGGCACCGAAGGAAGCCAAGTCGACCAGGGAGGTTTGAGGACTGCCGCCGCTGGCCGTGGCTGCTTCTGCACTGGCCAGGAGGAACGCCGGCACCCAGGTCCACATCGCATACAGCTCCCACATGTGCCCCAGATAGCCGAAGATGGCCAATCGGGTTTCCCGGTGACGAACCACCCGGGTCAGCAGTCCCCAGGAGAAAGAGGCGCGGGAGAAGGTGAAGGGGCCGTCCCGGTACGATGTCAGGACCATCGAACCCCCGAGAAGGGCGCCGAGGGATGCACCTATGACCACTCCCTCCAGGCTGACCTCCGGTAGCGCCTTGAGGAGGTATGGGGTGGCTTTCCCGACCGTGAGAGCCCCCACGACGGTACCGATGGCCAATCCCCGACTTTTCCTGAACCAGGTGGAGATCATCTTCATTGCAGGTGGATAGACACCGGCAAGGAAGAACCCCGTCATGAAACGGGCGGGAAGTGCTTCCTGGAGTCCGGGGGCCAGAAGAAGAAGGCCGTTTGCGGCAGCCGCCAGGAGGGCGGTTGCGGCGAAATACAACTTGGAGGGGAGGATATCGGCGAGGTTCAGAAAAGCCGCGGCAGCCGTGCCCACGACAAAGCCGAACTGAACCGCGGTGGTGAGCCAACCCAACTCTGAGGCGGAGAGACCCCAACGGACTTGTAGTTCAGGTCCTATGGCGCTGGCCGTAAACCAGACCGACATGGCCAGGAGCTCGGCCACAGAAAGGAGGGCCAGAGTTCTCCACTTCATCTTTTGCCTTTCGGCAGCAAAGGGATGGCCGGCATCGAAGAAGTCGAACCGACGCTCGGTTCCCTCCTCACCCTCCAGGCCTTCTCGGGATCGGCCTCAGGTCCGGAAACGCGCCGATGCCCGCTCCCTCGACGGCTCGACGGAATTCTCCTATCTGCCCGCTCAAGAAGGCGTTGAAGCGGGACAGGACGCCATCCAGACTCTCCCCGGTCTGGGATAGATGAATTCGATCTGATTCGGTGGGTGCGTCTCGGGTGGAGGCTATGGAACGGATGGACCTGCTCTTCCTGCTGACCTGGGACAGGGTTTCCTCGATACGTCCCACTTCAGCCCTGATCGAGTCAGCCAGGGCTCTGAGTTGCCGAGCCTCCTCGTCCTGCCGCTCCCTCAGGGCCGTCTCGACCCTGCTTAATCCGTCCGTGACCGATTGGAGTCTTTCCCGGAGTTCCTGGAGATCGCCCATGAGGTTCATTCCTTCCTGAATCGCGTTCCGTTTCAGGATGCGTTCCGCCAGAGGGATATCGACTCTGGGGTCTGGTAGCACTTCCAACCGATTGGAGGACTCGGCACCCGGGACCCGGACCCGGATCTCAAAAGTGCCGGGGAGCACTTCCAAACCCGTGGGTCCGAATCGCCCTCCGCCGGCCTGTACGGGAAACGGGTTGGTCTCCCTGAGGTCCCATACCACCCTGTTGATCCCGGTCTCGGCGGGTCCGTCCAGGGAACGAACCACCTCCCCGGAGGAGTCCAGAATATCGATGGTGGCTGTCCTTCCGTCGCCTCCGGGACCAACGCTGTAGGTCAGGATGGCTCCGGGCGCCCGGGTCTCACCGCGGAAGATTGCGTCTGCAGCAAAATGGTACCCGTCCACAGCGGATTCACCCCGAAGGTAGGCCGGGGGTGGGTCGTAAAGGTGGACCGGGGTCGTCAGAAGCCCGGGGTTTTCCGCCAATGCCCGGAGGGGTCGGATGTCGTCCAGGACATAGATCGCTCGCCCGTGGGT
>JBDHMC010000485.1:0-2430 GCA_039656355.1 Gemmatimonadota bacterium
CGGTTCGGTCTGACCGCGGGCTGGAGAAGACGCCGGATTCCTCTTTGGATTCCGGCGTTTTTTTTTGGTATCGAGATCTGCGGTTGCGTTATGTAGTGGGAAATGATTTGATATTGCGGGGTAGTGAAGAACCGAGTTTCGGTTCTGCTCAGGAGGCCTTTCCAGCCTGCCTCGGGGGATTCCCGGGATGGAATGCTATTTCACTTCGAGAGGAAGAAGCCATGAACGACAGGGTTCAGACTGCATTCAATGACCAGATCAACGAGGAGCTCTTCTCTTCTTATGTGTATCTGGCCATGGCTGCTCATTTCGAAGGAATGAACCTGGACGGGTTCACGAATTGGATGAAGCTCCAAGCTCAGGAAGAGCTCGAGCACGCCATGCGTCTCTTCGACCACATCAACCGCCGTGGCGGGCGAGTGGTTTTGAAGGCTATTGCGGAGCCGCCGTCGGAGTTTGGGACGCCTTTGGAGGTGTTCGGGAAGGCGTTAGCCCACGAGCAACACATCACAGGGTGCATCAACGCTCTCTACAAGATCGCCTTGGAAGAGAATGACTACCCAGCTCAAATGGAGCTACAATGGTTCATTGACGAGCAGGTGGAGGAGGAGGAGAACGTAGGCCGGGCTGTGGAACAGTTGAGGATGGCTGGGGACAACCAGAGTGCGCTCCTCATGCTCGACCGGGAGCTGGGCCAGCGAACCGAAGAAGAGGAGTGAGGGGGAAACGCTCATGAGAACGGCTGTCTTGTTGGCTGCTGCCGCCCTGGTCTCTTTTGCCTGCGAACAGGGCCCGCCCGAGGTCACTCCCGAATTGGGGGAAAGGGTAGCCCAGATCGCCGAGCCGGCCTCAGCCGAGCTCCTTCGGACTTTGGTGGGGCGGCTCACCGCTTCGTTGGACGAGGGGGGAGCCGCACAAGCGATGGAGTTCTGCTCCAATGAAGCGATCCCCTTGACTCGAATGGTAGAAGCGGGGCTGGAGGGGCCCCTGTCTCTCAAGCGGACCTCCTTCCGGTACCGGAACCCCGAAAATGCTCCCGACGAGGGGGAGGAAGCGGCTCTCCTCCATTTTGAACGAGCCATCCAGGATCAGGGACAGGCCCCGGCCAGCTTCGTTCAAAGAGTGCCAACGGGGGAACTACGATTCTACCGCCCGATCTTTGTGGGCGAAGTTTGCCTTGGGTGCCATGGGGACATCGAGAATTTCGATCCCCAGGTCCTACGGGTGCTCTCGGAGAGATACCCCGGGGACCTGTCTACGGGATATGAGGCGGGGGCTTTCAGGGGTTTGCTGAGGGTTTCGATGCCCGTGACTTTCGTGGAGACGGGGGGGGCCTAACCTTCGGAAGGTAAGGCCCCAGAAGGCTCTCGCTGGAACTCCCCCAGAGAAATCGGCACGGCCACTTTCAGCATCAACGTGAAAACCAGGAATCCGATTGAAAAGACACCTGCCGCAACCCTGAACTCCGTAGCGGTAAAGAGATACACGTAGATTTCACCCAAGGAATCCGGGGTAAGACCGGGGATGATCAGCCCCATCCCCTTATCGATGTACACTCCGAAATAGGTTGCCAAACATCCGATGTTGAGGGTCACCCAATTCCTCCGGGTGGCAGGGACGACCAGGAAAATGAAGGCCAGGAGGTTGAGCCCCACCGCCGTCCAGGCGAAGGGAACCAAGGTGCGGTGCTCGTTGAGGCCCAGGAACCAGTACTTCGTATAGAGCAGATGCTCTGTGTCGGAGTAAAACTCCTTGAAAATCTCGGCTCCGTGGAGGAAAAGGTTCAAGAACATGGCGTAGGCCATGAGCTCGGCGATCTTCCATATGGCTTCGTTTCGGATCTCGAACCGGGTGAAGCGACGCAGGAGCTGGAGGACCATGAGGAGAATCGCAGGGCCGGAGCAGAAGGCCGACGCAAGAAACTGGGGGGCCAGGATGGATGAATTCCAGTAGGGTCGGGCCGCCAATCCGTTGAAAAGAAAAGCCGTGACCGTGTGAATCCCCACGGCCATGGGAATGGAGAGGAGTACCAGAGGGGCCACGATCCTCTTGTCGTAGGGCTTGCCGTGGAAGGCCCGATAAAGAATGTGGGTGGCCACCACGAAGTTGAGTACGAAGTAGATATTGAGGACCAGGACGTCCCAGGCCAGCAGGGATTCGGGGAAGTTCAGGTGGCCGAAGGGTGGCAGAAGGTGCCAGAAACGATCGGGTCTGCCGATGTCCACCAACACGAAGAGCAGGCACATGATGATGGCGCTGATGGCCAGCAGTTCACCGTAGATCACGATCTCGCGGATGGGCTTCCAATTGTAGATATAGGCTGGAATCACAAGGACCACGGCTGCCGCAGCCACACCCACCAGAAAAGCGAAGTTCCCGATATACAGCCCCCAACTCACCTGGTCCCGCATCCCGGTGGTCCCGAGCCCT
>JBDHMC010000486.1:0-2430 GCA_039656355.1 Gemmatimonadota bacterium
GTCTGGGCCAGGTAGGCACTTTCGCCAAAATACTCGGTTTCGAAAAGAGTCCCTGCGTGCTCCCCGATGGCCCCGGTCAGGATGGGGGTATCGATTCGAACGAAATCCCGTTGGTACAGGAAGTCGTGAATGGCCTGCTCCACTTCGGCGCGGACCCGAAGGCCGGCCCGCTGTTGGGATGAACGAAGCCAGAGGTGCCGGTTATCCAGGAGGAACTCGACCCCGTGGTCCTTGGGCTGGATGGGGTATTCGGGACTCGAGCCCAGGAGCTTGAGCCCGGTGAGGCCCATCTCGAATCCTCCGGGTGAACGAGCATCCTCCCGAACGGTTCCGGTGACCTCCACACAGGCTTCCTGAGTCAACGCAACTCCCAACTCCCACACGTCCACGGGCAGTTCCGCTTTCACCAGAACTCCCTGGACGTACCCAGTTCCGTCCCGGATGACCAGAAAGGCCACCTTTCCATGAACGCGGAGCTGATCCACCCAACCGGCAACGGTGACCTCATCCCCTTCGTGCCGGCCAAGATCTCTTACTTCCACCATTTGAAAACCTCATCGCACCTGTGGCATCTATCCGGGACGCCCTATCCCGGGCGCCTCGTTACGGCTGCCGTACCTTGGTCTTTTGGAGAGGGAGTGTCAACCGACCCCGAACATCCTGAGTTTTTCCTGGTGCCGGGCATGAAGGAGAGTCCGAACCATGTGGTTTGAGGGGGTTGAGAGATCCGGGTCCTGCGCGACCCGGGCTCTGGCCCGGTCCTGGGCCTCCCGGAGAAGCCCTTCGTCCACGGAAAGATCCGCGAAACTCAGGATGGGATCACGACCGTGCTGTTGGGGCCCGAAAAGGTCTCCCTGGCCCCGGATCTGCAGATCGGCTCTGGCAATCTCAAAGCCATCGTTGGTGCCCTGGAATATCTTGAGCCGTTCCCGAGCCAGCTCCCCGGCCTGCGCCACCAGGATACAGGTACTCTGGTCCCCCCCCCGACCGACCCTCCCCCGGAGTTGGTGAAGTTGGGAGAGACCAAAGCGCTCGGCGTGTTCGATAACCATGACCGTAGCATTGGACACATCGATGCCCACCTCGATGACGGTGGTGGCCACCAACAGGTCGATCTCCCTGGCGAGGAAGGCTCGCATCACCGCCTCCTTCTCCTTGCCGGAGAGCTGACCATGAAGCAGTCCAACCGACCGGTGGGGAAAGACCTCTTCCGAGAGCCGCTTAAACTCTTCGGACGCCGAGAGGAGATCCACTTTCTCCGATTCGTCCACCAGAGGATATACCAGATAGGCCTGGCGGCCCGACTCGAACTCCCGCTCCAGGAATCGGTAGATCTCTTTCCTCTTCCCCGGCGACATAACCCGTGTCTCCACCGGTTTCCTTCCCGGTGGAAGCTCATCGAGGATGCTCAGGTCCAGGTCCCCGTAAAGGGCCATGGCCAAGGACCGGGGAATGGGAGTGGCCGACATGATGAGGACGTCGGGGCGGCTGTCTACCTCAGCCAGAGCCATCCGCTGCCGGACCCCAAAGCGGTGCTGCTCATCCACCACCACCAAACCCAGGCGGTCGAACTCCACCCCTTCCTGGATAAGAGCGTGGGTACCCACCGTGATCCGTGCAGAGCCCTCGGAGAGGGCCCCCAAGGCCTCGCGCCTTTCAACAGATCGTTGCCCTCCCTTGAGAAGAAGGACATCGACGCCCAGAGGCTCCAACATGGCTCTGAGCTTCCTGGCATGCTGCTCCGCCAGGATCTCGGTGGGAGCCATGAGGGCAGCCTGGTACCCACCCTCCAGGGCCAGAAGCATGGCAAACAGAGCTACCACGGTCTTTCCCGATCCCACGTCCCCCTGGAGAAGCCTGTTCATTCTCTGCTGGGAGGCCATGTCAGAAAAGATCTCCCGAAGGACCCGGGACTGGGCCCCGGTGAGGTCAAAGGGGAGAGCATCGTGGAGGGGTTTGATGAGGTGGTTGGTTCTTCCGAAGGGAATCCCGGGCTGGGCCTTGGTTTGCTGAAACCGAACCTGTGCCTGAACGAGCTGAAGGAAAAAAAGCTCATCGAAGGCGAGTCGACGACGACCTGCCTCCACAGCTTCCAGAGTCGACGGTCGGTGTAAAGCCTCCAGGGCGCCGGCGAGGTGTCCCAGGTCCAAGCTCTCCCGGTCTTGGGGAGTCATGTATTCCTCTGCTTCGACCTGTTTTAGGAGCCAATCCAAGTTCCGGTTGAAGACCCTTCGGAGGACCCACTGGGGAACTTCCTCGCTGGCGGGATAGGAAACGAAGATGGTCCCGGCACCTTCGTTTTCGTCCTCCTCCCCTTCCCTTCCCAGAAGGGTGAACTCCCGAGGCTGAAGTTGCCGTCCATGGAAGAACTTCACCGGACCCGTGACCAGGAGTAGGTCGCCCTTCTTGATTCTCCGATCCAACCAGGGC
>JBDHMC010000487.1:0-2419 GCA_039656355.1 Gemmatimonadota bacterium
AGAGGCCTTCCGGCAGTGCCCCACAGTTGATGGAAAAAAACGGTCCTTCGGCCCGAGTTGAGAGTCGGTGAACATACTTGGCCACGACCTCCTTCCCCGTTCCACTCTCCCCACTGAGGAGAATCGTGGAATCCGTGGGAGCCACGGTTTCGGCCAGCTCAAGGACTTCCAGGAATGTTCGGCTCTTTCCAACAGGTCGGTCCCTCGATCCCTCGTCCCGACGCCGGATTTCTTTCTTCAGTTGGCGGTTTTCGGCCTTCAGCTCGCGGGTTTCGCGGGCCCTTCGGCATATGGCCAGGAGCTCATCGTTGGCAAAAGGCTTCTGGATGTAGTAGTAGGCCCCTTCATTCACGGCGCGAACCGCCGACTGAAGGGAAGCCTGAGCCGTCATGAGGATTACCGGAATCTCCGGATCGGTTTCCTTGGTTCGGGCGAGGACCTCGAGACCGGAGGTCCCGGGCATCCGGATGTCCGTGACCACGAGATCCGGCTTCTCACTGGAGAGAATCCTCAGGGCCTCCTCCCCCCCCAAGGCCGTAAACACTTCGTATCCATCACCCCGAAAGAGAATCCGAAGGGTATCCAAAATCCCCGTCTCATCATCGACAAGAAGCACCCTCACTGCATCGGAGCTCACGATCCCTCCTCTCGTTCAGCAGCCCGCGTGCCGGGTAGGTAGACGCTGAACTCGGCACCACCGTCCCGCCCTTTGTCCACCAGGACAACCCCCCGGTGAGCCTCCACTGCTCGATGCACCACGGCCAGTCCCAATCCACTTCCGCCGGGCCTTCTGGTATAAAAGGGATCGAAGATGCGTGGCATTTCCTCGGGCTCCACACCGGGGCCCGAATCCGCCAGCCTCAGACAGACGGGATCCCGCACAGCGTTTCCGACCGAGCCGGCGCATTCATCCATGTTCTGGATCTCGACTCGCACGATCCCCGCCGGGCCGGTGAACTGGGCTGCATTCAAAACCAGGTTGAAGACGGCCCTATGAAGGAGGTCCGAATCCCCGGGCACACGGACCTCCCGGTCCATGCCAACTTCCTGGAACCTCACCCCTTCCCTCACATCCGGGTGCTTGCTCACGAGCGTGATGCAATCCCTGGCCAAGCCGGAGAGGTCCACCTCCCGGGCGTGGCCCATGCGAAGGGCCGAAAACTCGATGAACTCGGAAAGAAGGCGACTCAGTCGATCGGATTCGGTCACCACCAGCCGTTGCAGGAGCTGTTGGTCGTCCCCGTTTAGGCTATTTCCGGAGAGCTGTTCGACGGCGCTGCGAATCGAGGCCAGAGGATTCTTGATTTCGTGCGCCAGAGAGGCACTCAACTCCGCCACGGCTTCCAGGCGCTCGTTTCGCCGATGGAGGACACTGAGACGCTCCTGGTCAGTGATATCCTGAAAGATCGCCGTTACCGAAGGGGTGCCTTCGTCCTCTCGTTCCAGGACAGTGGTACTCACGCCCAGAACCATCTCCACTTCACCGCGCTCGGCGAGGGTTTTCGACCGGGCCACCGGCACACTCGTATCCATGGAGGAACGGAGAACGGTCGCCATTCCCGGGGCGATGTCGCCCACGGTTTCGAGCACCTCGAGCCCCTGCCACTCCTCCAGACGCAATCCCAGGAGATCCTCACCGGCCGGGTTCAAATAGACCATGCGACCCAAGCCATCCACGGTGAGAACCCCGGTGGCGATGTTTCCCAGGATGTCCCCGGTTCCCAACTGGAGGAGCCGAAGAGCCGACTCGACTTCCCCAAGGGCCAAGCCCGTCCTCCGAACCCGGTCGCCCAACCAACCGGTGACCACGGCCACCGTCGAGAAAAGCGCCAATTGGAGGATGATCTCCAGCTGGAGAGTATCTGCATGGAGCAAGACCGTGTCGGCAAAGAAGAGTATGGCGGCCAAAACTCCCACCAGGACGCCGCCCGGCAGGGGGAGGAGGAGAGCCCCGGCCGAAATCACCAGAATGTAGATGAAGGCGAAGGGGCTCTGGCCGCCCCCGGTGATGTGGACGACTGATGTCACCAAAAGGGCGTCGAAGAGGACCTGGAGGTAGACGAAATTGTCCCCAGGTTGGCCTTTCTTGATGCTCGTATACCACAAGGAAGGGCCAGTAATGGCCAGGCAGGCGAGAAAGAGGACCGTGGCCACCAGGGTTTGGGTGGGCTCGGCACTCTTCCATACCAGAATCGCACCCGCCAAAATCCCCGATACCAGGGCCAAGCGCAGGAGGTATATCCAGCGCAGGAGATCACTTCTTTGGAAGGCGAACCGGGATTCGGAATGGTGGAGTCTCAAGACGTCCCCTGAATCTTGGGAGGGGTCCGGGTGAAGGGGGGCAGGTGAAGGCCCCTGGACTTCAGTAGTCTAGGAAGAAGGATTGCAGAGTGCAATGATCGTGATTGGCAAATTGCAA
>JBDHMC010000488.1:0-2415 GCA_039656355.1 Gemmatimonadota bacterium
CAGGTCCGCGATGGGCACGTTGGGCAGGTTCTGTTGGAAGGACTGCCAATGTGCTCCGTTGTCGAAGGAGATAAAGAGGCCGAACTCGGTGCCAGCGTAGAGGAGCCCCTCCCTGTCGGGGTCTTCCCGAACCACTCGGGTCGGCCAATCGGCAGGGATCCCATTGTCGCCGTCAGTTAGTAGCGTCCAGCTCTCACCGTAGTCATCGGTCCGGTAGATGTAGGGGCGGTAATCGCCCAGGAGAAAACGGTGAACGGCATAGTAGGCCGATCCCGCCCGGTGCGGTGACGGATCCAGAAATTGGACGCGGCCACCCTCCGGAAGACCAGGAGGCGTGATGTTCTTCCAGCTTCCCCCATTGTCCCGGGTAACGTGGAATAGGCCATCGTTGGACCCCACCCAGATCACCCCCGCCTCCAGCACCGACTCCCGGATCGAGTAGAGGGTGCTGTAGACCTCTTCCCCTGTGGCATCACGGGTAATGGGCCATCCGCTGGCCCTCTGGCTGTGGGGAGGGTTCCAGGTCAGGTCCGGAGAGATGGTTTCCCACGTCACCCCCAGGTCCCTGGTTCTATGGAGCTTGTTGGAGCCATAGTAGAGCACGTCGGGATCGTGGGGAGATGTCTCCATGGGAGAGACCCGCTGGAACCGCAGGACGAGATTCGGCATCTCATTTCCGTAAAGCGACTGGGCGCCGACCCAATAGTTCTTGGATTGCCGCGTGTCCATGTTCATGACGCTGTACTGCCCCTTACAGGAGCCATAAACGATGTTGGGCTTCGAGGGATGGGGCATGATGGGTCCCGTCTCGCAACCCGGGCCACTCCACCAGTCCTCGCCCCGGACGCCGCCGGTGGCCACGCTGGAAAGGATGTGGGTCCCATCGTCCTGTTGGGCGCCATAGAGCCGGTAGGGGAACCGGTCGTCGACCCACACCCCGTAGATCTCCATGGTGGGCTGGTTCTGCTGCGTGGACCAGGTCTGGCCTCCGTCGGTGGAGACATTCGCCCCTCCGTCGTTGGCCTGAACCATGATGTTTCCGTCCCTAGGACTTACCCAGATATCATGGTTGTCACCGTGGGGGGTCCGCTGCGATGACCATGTGGCCCCCCCGTCCGTCGTTTTGAACCACCCTTCGGCCCCGCCATACACCGTGTTGGCATCCGTCGGGTCCGAACCAAGTGATGTGTAGTAGAAGGGTCTTCCGATCAACGACTGATTGTCACTGACCATCTGCCAGCTGGCGCCGAAGTCGTCGGAGCGATAAAACCCTCCGCCCGGCTTCGCCTCCACCAGCGCATAGATCCGGTCGGGCTTCGCCGCCGTTACCGCCAAGTTCCCCTTCCCGATGAGGTCCGTCGGGAGCCCGTTTCGGATGTTCTCCCAGGTCTCACCTCCATCGGTGCTCTTGTAGAAACCGCCCTCGTGGGACCCACTGATGATGGTCCAGGGCTTTCGCTCGATCCGGTTCATCCAGGCATACACGACGTCGGGGTTTCCGGGCTGGAGCTCTACGTCCATTGCCCCGGTGCTGTCAGAAACGAAAAGCGTCTTCCGCCAGGACTGGCCCCCGTCGGTGGTCTTATAGATGCCCCGTTCGGGACTGGGCTTGAAGATGTCGCCGTTGGCGGCAACCCATACGATGTCGGGATTGGTTGGATGGATTCGCACGCCGCCGATCTGCCCGACGTCGTACAACCCGGCAAAGTCCCAGGTCTCGCCGCCATCCACCGTTTTGTACACTCCCCGCCCGGTAGAGACGTTGCTGCGAACCCCGTCGGAGCCTGTGCCCAGGTAGATGACGTCAGGATCGGTGTCGGCCACCGCAATGGCACCGACGGATCCCAGGGGAACCTTCCCGTCGGTAATGGGGACCCACGTTTCTCCACTGTCGGTGGTGCGGAAGAGGCCTCCGCTGGCCACGCCCATGTAGAAGGTCTGGGGCTGGCTCGGGACTCCGGTGACGGCGGTGGACCGACCGCCCGCGCCCGGCCCCACCAGCCGGAAATCGAGGCCGCGTAGGAGGTCGGCGTCAACGGATTCCATCATGGGTGCAGAACCCTGCTGGCTTTCTACCGGGCCCGGCACCGCGAAAAATGCGACCAGAGTGAGAAGAGCCACTGCGACTTGGCGGTACATTGTGTCCCCCGATCCATACCAACGAAACATGCCCCGCACGCACGAGCGAGCGGCAAGAGAGAGGGGGAAACTGCGGCATGAGAGGTCCGGACAGCAAGTGGCCGTGAACCGGCTCGAAGAAAAAAAAGTGCTGAGGCGACCCCTTTTTCCATTTTTGGGTATTATTTTAAAAGGTTTCCGGGGAATCCCGATAGCCTTACCCTTGGTGACTCGGTTCGCCCTGATGAAGCGCCAGTCAAAACGTGGAGACGATCAGATGCGTGTAATGAAGGCTTT
>JBDHMC010000489.1:0-2406 GCA_039656355.1 Gemmatimonadota bacterium
CCACTTCGGCCCAATATTGTGAGGGCACCCGATCGGGTAGAGGCTGCATCTACCTCACTGGTGGGATCATTCAAAACATCCGTGGCGCGGTGGGTCTTACGGATGGTCATGGCTACGTGAAGCGCTATTCGTACGACAAATGCGCGGTTACCGAGCCTCCCCCTTATTTCCCGACAACGGGAGTGTTCGTGAAGGGGCAGTATTATCAGGTAGATCCGGCTGGTTTCGACATCGACCGGTACTTCGATCTGATTTCGCCGGGGTCGTATGGGGGCATCGCTCCCTGACCACGAGCGGAACGCCAAGAGGGGGGTGCCGAGAGGTGCCCCCCTCTTCCTTTTTTACCCACATTATTCCCGTTGACACCCCCCCAAGCCTCCTATAACTTACCAGGTCTCTACTGCGGCTTTTTCCGGCATGGGGCCGGGAGCCCGAAAACCCTACGCCCCCCAGGGCGTTTTTTTGACGTCGAGAGCCCGGAGCGTATGCCGACAATTAACCAACTTGTTCGGAAAGGCCGAAAGGCCATTCAGAAGAAGAACAAGGCCCCGGCACTGCAGAAGAACCCCCAAAGGCGGGGGGTCTGCACTCGGGTTTACACCACCACTCCCAAGAAGCCGAACTCTGCGCTTCGGAAGGTGGCCCGGGTCCGGTTGACCAATGGGTATGAGGTCACCTCTTACATCGGGGGGGAGGGGCACAATCTCCAGGAGCACTCCATCGTGCTCATCCGTGGTGGGCGTGTAAAGGACCTTCCGGGTGTCCGGTATCACATCATCCGGGGCACGCTTGACACTTCTGGGGTGTCGGAGCGCAGGCAGGGACGTTCCAAATACGGAGCCAAGCGACCCAAGTAGGGACGCCAACGAAGGCTAGCGAGAGTTCATGAGTCGTCGCACTAGGGCAGAAAAGAGGGAGGCGCTGGCGGACCCGCGGTTCGAGTCCACCACTGTCACGAAGTTTATCAATGCCCTCATGCTTGGCGGGAAAAAATCCCTGGCTGAGAAAATCTTCTACGATGCTCTCGATATCGTGGAAGAAAAAGCGGGCCAACCAGCCCTCAACGTATTCCGGACGGCCCTGACAAACGCCAAGCCGGCGTTGGAGGTTAAGAGTCGCCGGGTCGGGGGTGCCACCTATCAGGTTCCCATCGAGGTTCGCCCGGAACGGCGCAACGCCTTGGCTATCCGGTGGCTCATTGGATTTGCCCGGGCCCGCGGGGAGAACACCATGGCCCAGCGGTTGGCTGCAGAGTTCATGGCTGCCAGCCGGGGCGAAGGATCGACGGTCAAGAAGAAGGAAGACACACATCGGATGGCGGAGGCAAACAAGGCATTCGCACACTACCGCTGGTAAAGCAGGGCCGGACCGGGTCTTTGGCTGAATAGGCCAGAGGCAGGCCTCCTGAGGATTTCTCTGGAGCGCCGAAACAGGAGGGGCCACGAGGACTCCGGGGTAATTCTCCCCAGTGTCTTCCCAGGCTGCCGAATCCCGCGGTCATGACCAGACGATAGACCGAGACCGCGGCAGGGAAGCCTGCCCAGCTTGTTTCGATGCTCCTTTTTGTTTTTGAGACATTCAGGCGAAAGAGAAGAGAGAAGAGTTCGTAAGGCGATGCCCAGGATCACACCACTGCACTTGCTCCGGAATATCGGCATCATGGCACACATCGATGCCGGTAAGACCACGACTACCGAACGGATCCTGTTCTATACGGGGCGGGTCCATCGGATGGGCGAGGTGCATGACGGTGCGGCCACCATGGATTGGATGGAGCAGGAGCAGGAGCGTGGGATCACCATCACTTCTGCGGCGACCACGGCTCATTGGCTCCGAAACGACATCGACTACCGAATCAACATCATTGACACCCCCGGGCACGTGGATTTCACGGCCGAGGTGGAACGGTCCCTCCGAGTCCTGGACGGGGCCGTTGCTGTTTTCTGCGCCGTGGGCGGTGTGGAGCCTCAATCAGAGACGGTTTGGCGCCAAGCGGACCGCTACGGTGTCCCGCGGATCGCCTTCGTCAATAAAATGGATCGGGTTGGGGCTGACTTCGAGCACGTTGTCGGCATGGTCAAGGATCGGCTGGGGGCCAACGCCCATCCGGTTCAGTATCCCCTCGGCGCTGGTGATCTTTTCACCGGGGTCATTGACCTCGTCGCGATGAAAGCCACGATCCACGAGGATGAGCTGGGATCCAAGTTCCACGAGATTGACATCCCCGACTCCCTGAAAGCCAAGGTGGACGACCTTCGTCATCATCTGGTCGAGGCTGCGGTGGAACACGACGACGAGCTCTTGGAGAAGTATCTGGGAGGCGAAGATCTCTCGGAGGCAGAACTCCGGCGAGCTATTCGGGAAGCCACAATCTCCGGTGAGATTTTCCCTGTCTTCTGCGGATCA
>JBDHMC010000490.1:0-2404 GCA_039656355.1 Gemmatimonadota bacterium
ACTCCTCAAAGGACAAGGCCCTTGCGTACCGCAGCAAGCCGTAGGCGCGCCATATTTTGTCCTCCGTGACTGCCGCCGCTTCCTTCAGAAGATGGTGTCGGGCCTTCTCCTCGTACTGGATTACCTGGCGGACCAGTTGGTCCAAGTGGTCAACCAAATCTTCCTCGGTTTTCCCCAGCGTGGTCTGGTTCGAAACCTGGAAGAAATTCCCCACTACTTCCGATCCTTCCCCATAAAGGCCGCGGAAAGTAAGGCCAACCTGATTCAACCCCTTTAACACCTGCCCGATTTCTTTGGTAAGAACGAGTCCGGGGAGATGCATGAGAACGGAGGCTCTGAGGCCGGTCCCGACGTTGGTGGGGCAGCTGGTCAGAAAGCCGAACTCATGGTGGTAGGCCAGAGGAAGCTCCTGTCCCAGCTCTTCGTCCAGCCGATCCACCAAACCCCAGGCGTCCTGGAGCCGAAGGCCAGACAGAAGGGACTGAAGGCGGAGATGATCCTCCTCGTTCACCATGACGCTCATGGGGTCTTTGGCTGAGAGAAGAACGGCGGCACCTCGTGGAGGAACCTTCTTCTCACCCCCAAGCAGATCGTTCGACACCAGGCGCCGTTCCAGGAGTATTCTCTGCGTCCGGGGAAGAACGTTCGCCAGCTCCCAAAGGGTGGCGCCGGAGAGATAGGAAGATTTCTCGACAGCTGTGCGAACCAGGCTGAGGACGGCCTCTCGGTCGTTCACCCGGGACCGCGGGCCAAATGCGTGGCCTTGGAGATTTCTGGCCAGGCGGACGCGGGTCGACAGAACAATGTCCGACGAGGGTCCGCTGGCATCGAGCCAACCCAGGCCGAAATCGGGGATCGTCGCCAGATCGTCCATGACTACGTCAGGAAGCCGGTTCCAGGGTGCGAATCCGATCCCGAAGCTCCGCCGCTCTCTCGAAGTCCTCGGTGTCGATGGCTCTCTCCAACTTTCTCCTCAGGGCGTCCAGACGCTTCTCCCTTTCGGAGACGCTTGGATCGGGGGGGAGATAGACCTTTCCTACATGTTGCGTCCCGCCGTGGATGCGTCGAAGTAGGCCCCGAAGGTACCCTTCGAAGGTGGGATAACATTGGGGGCAACCCAAGCGTCCCACTTCTTTGAAATCAGCAGTTGAGAGGCCGCAGAACGGGCAGGTCAGGTCCTCCCCGGGGGCACCTGGGGAAAGGGGTTCGTCTCCTCCCATCTTCGCCAAGAAATCGGTGAGAAGGAGGTTCGGTGACGGGATTTTGGGCTGAAGCCCCTTTTCGGTAGCGCACCGCTCACAGAGGTGGGAGGTCTTAGTCTCATTGTTCACCACCTGTGTGAGGTGAACCACGGCCCCCGGTCCACCACAGTGATCGCAAACCATGTCCGACTGGCCCTTATCCCCCAAGCTGCTCTCCTTCCAGGGCGGTGTCCGGTCGCGGGTCCCCCGTCACATCGTTGTGGAGGACTCCATTCCGAAGTTCCAAAATCCGATCTGATTGCCTCGCCAGGTCTAGATTGTGGGTTACGAGGACCATGGACGTGCCCTCTTCCTCACGGAGCCGGAACAGGAGCTCATGCAGTTCCTGGCTCGTCGACGCGTCCAGATTCCCGGAGGGCTCGTCGGCCAAAACCACCAGAGGGTCATTTGCCAGGGCCCTGGCCACTGCGACTCGCTGTTGTTCGCCCCCGGACAGTTGAGTCGGCAGGTGATCCAGTCGGTGAGACAGTCCCACGGAGTTCAGGAGGGATCGAGCCCGGTCCTTGGCATCCCCATCGGACGATCCGCTTATCCGGCGGGGAAAGGCCACGTTCTCCAGCGCAGAGAAGTCCCGAAGCAGGTGGTGGAATTGAAAGACGAAGCCGATGTGTTGGTTCCGAACGGCAGCCAGTGACTCCTGATCCATTTCGCAGAGGCTCCTCCCGCCAACCAGCACGTCCCCGTTCGTTGGCCGATCCAGGGCGCCAAGAAGATGGAGAAGGGTGGATTTTCCAACACCACTGGCGCCGATGATGGCCACCACTTCCCCGGGTTCCATTCGTAGCTCTACACCCTGCAAAATCCGGAGTTCACTTCCATCCCCGGACAGGAAGTGTTTGCAGAGGGAACGTGCCTCCAAGGGCGAGGATCCCTGGTTGGAGCCACCGGAGGACCCTAGGTGGGTGCTATTCATGGCGAATGGCCTCCACAGGCTCCAGGCGGGAGGCCTGGATGGCCGGATAGATGGTGGCGGCGAACGCCACCGCCACGCTGGCCAGGAAGATCAGCACGACGTCAAACAGGTGGAGAGCTACGGGGAGACGGTCCACGAAGTAGATGTCCGCTGGGATCTGGATGATTTCATACGTATCCAGCACCCAGGAGAGAATGCAGCCCAGAGTGGTCCCGACCGTAGTGCCGAT
>JBDHMC010000491.1:0-2395 GCA_039656355.1 Gemmatimonadota bacterium
GTCCGGTATTCGTCGAAGGCCAGGCCCAGATCGTTCCAGCCTTCCAGGATTCCACCCAATGGATTCGCGAAGAACTCTGGGTTGAAACCGAGTTCGATACCGACGGGGACGGCAGACCGGATCGGATGCACGTGGCCGTCGTTCGTCCCGGACAGACCCAAACGGAGGGGCTGAAAGTCCCAGTTGTCTATGAATCCAGTCCCTATTTTTCCGGCACCGGGGCGACGGGAATGGAATACCGATGGAACGTGCGTCACGAAGTGGGTGCGGTGCCTCCTGAACGCACGCCTCCGCCTCCTCTCCGGACCCGACTCAGGCCGGGGATCTCCAACTCGCAGGTCGATGATTGGGTACCAAGGGGTTTCGCTGTGGTTCACTCTGAGGCCCCGGGCACGGGCCTGTCCCAAGGCTGTCCAACCGTCGGAGGCCCTCCTGAGGCCCTGGCGCCAAAAGCCGTCATCGACTGGCTCAATGGGAGGGCACGGGGCTTCAGTTCGGCGGAGGGGGGCGACGAGGTCGGGGCAGCCTGGGCCACCGGGAAGGTGGGGATGACGGGAACCTCGTATAACGGCACGATCCCGTTCGCAGCGGCCACCACCGGGGTGGAGGGGCTGGAGGCCATCATCCCTGTCGCTCCGAACACCTCCTACTACCGGTACTACCGCTCCAACGGCTTGGTTCGGCACCCTGGCGGGTGGCTCGGAGAGGACATCGACTTCCTGTACGACTTCATCAACAGTGGCGATCCTGCTCGCCGGGAGTACTGCAACCGCACCATCCGGGACGGCGAGATGGCTGAGGGTCTGGATCGGGCCACAGGTGACTACAACGAGTTCTGGGCTGGCCGGGACTTCCAAAACGACATCAGTGGCGTGAGGGCTGCGACCTTAATGTCCCACGCCTTCAACGATTGGAACGTGGTGCCCGAGCACAGCGTCGTGGTCTATGAAGCCCTCAAGGAAAGGGGCGTCCCGGTTCAATCCTATTTCCATCAGGGTGGCCACGGCGGGCCTCCACCCATGGAACTCATGAACCGATGGTTTACCCGATACCTGTACGATATCGAGAATGGGGTGGAGAACGATCCTCGAGCCTGGATCGTACGAGAGGACGCCGAACGTACGGATCCCACCCCCTATCCGGATTACCCCAATCCGGATGCGTCTCTGGTCCGGCTTAACCTCATGGCGGGGGGGGGGCAGCTGGGTGGCCTGAGCCTCCAAGCCGGGCGAGGGCAGGGAACGGAGACCTTGGTGGACAACTTCTCCTTCACGGGGGCGACCCTGGCCCGAGCCGAGTGGACGAACCACCGGCTGCTTTATTCTACCTCAGAGCTTTCAGAAGCGGTGCACATCTCAGGTACGCCGAGAATCACGATCCGGTTGGCTTCCAGCGAACCTGCCGTGAACCTCTCGGTTTGGCTGGTTTCTCTTCCCTGGACGGAAGGGAGGGTTCCCAGAGGTGGCCTGATCACACGGGGATGGGCCGACCCCCAGAACCACAGCTCCCTCACCAACGGTGA
Source organism: Gemmatimonadota bacterium (assembly GCA_039656355.1). Taxonomy (GTDB): domain Bacteria; phylum Gemmatimonadota; class Gemmatimonadetes; order Longimicrobiales; family Gaopeijiaceae; genus JABDNZ01. The sequence continues at coordinate 1,523 of JBDHMC010000491.1, forward strand.
GCCGCTGGTGCCCGGCCGGTTCTACGAAATGACCTTCGATCTCCAACCCGACGACCAGATCGTGCCCGCGGGCCAAAGAATCGGACTGATGATATTCTCCAGTGATCGAGAGTTCACGTTATGGCCCCCGCCAGGTACAGAATTGACCGTGGACCTGGACTCGACTTCCATCCAGTTGCCTGTAGTGGGTGGTGCCTCGGGCCTGACCCAGGCCCTGGGGGGAGGGGCGCCCTAAGGGTTTCGAGCATGGGATGCTAAACAAACTCCTTCCCTTCCTCCACCTAACAGCCCGCTCTTTGGGCAAGAAAGGGCATCATGGCTGAGCCCCGCTTTATTCCTCTGACATCCTACCAGGAGTACCCGGTTGAAGAGATGGTGCAGCGGGCATCGGCTTTTTATGAACACCTCCGCCGCCGAAAGACGGTACGGGAGTTTTCTGACCGTCCGGTGTCGCGGGAAATCATCGAGCAATGTCTCCTGGCTGCCGGCACGGCGCCGAACGGTGCCAACCTGCAACCTTGGCACTTTGTGGCGGTGTCAGATCCGGAACTGAAGCGGAAGATCCGAATCGCAGCGGAGGAGGAAGAGCGGGAGTTTTATTCGACCCGGGCGCCTCAGGAGTGGCTTGATGCGCTGGCCCTACTGGGCACGAATGAGGAAAAGCCGTTCTTGGAGACTGCGCCCTGTCTGATTGCGGTTTTCACCCAACGATACGGATTGCTGCCCGATGGTCGTCAGGTAAAGCATTACTATGCCATCGAGTCAGTGGGGATCGCCACCGGCATGCTGATTACTGCCGTCCACAACGCCGGGCTGGTCTCTCTTACACACACGCCGAGTCCCATGGGATTCCTCAACACCCTACTGGGCAGG
>JBDHMC010000492.1:0-2391 GCA_039656355.1 Gemmatimonadota bacterium
TGTCGCGTGGCGTTTCGCAGTTGTGGCGGCTTCGGCCTTGTTGCCGGGATTCCCAAAAAAAGCCCTGCACGTTTTGCGCCGAGCCCATGGTACTCCGTGGTGGCTGGGGAGATCCCTTAGTCGCCCTGGTCGTCTAAGAGGCCCGTCCCCGCCCTCGGTTCCGGTGGCGCCTTGTCCAGAAGGATAGACACCCAACGAAGGTCGGATGTGTTCTCCAACATGATCTTCACCACCATGGTCAGAGGCACCGCCAGCAAGGCTCCTACCGGCCCCCATACCCACCCCCAGAAGATAAGGGAAAGGATCACCACCAGGGTGGAAAGCCCCAAGCGCCGACCAAGCAGGTTCGGCTCGATGAGATTGCCAAACCCTAGGTTAACCAAGACATATCCCACCCCCACAAGGAGAGCGTGGCCGGGCCCAAACTGGATGAGCCCCAGGAGCATGGCGGGTGCGGAAGCGATGATGGACCCGATGGTGGGCACGTAGTTCAAGACGAAGGCCACCAGGCCCAGGAGGATTGGGAAATCCAGATCCAATACCCAACACCACGCCCCCAACAGCACACCGGTGGCCAGGCTGATAAAGGTCTTGATTCCCAAGTACTCCTGCACCTCTGTGACAATCTTTGTGAGCCGGCTGGAGTGCCCCTGTTCCCTACCGAGAATCGCCCGGAACTTGGCCGGGAACACCGTGGCCTCCCCCAGGATGAAAATGAGGATCAGGAACACTATGAAGGCGTTGGAGGCAAAGGAGAGAACTCTGGTGAGCGTGCCTCCCGCCAGCGTGAAAAACTGTCCAGGATCCACCAGGTCGAGGTCGAGGTAACTGGCGAGAAGGGGGGCCCCGGGGAACGTGGCTGCTCGGAGGGCCTCACTCCAATTGTTCCAAAGGCCCGTCAGAGTTCCGGCATAACGAGGGAGTTTCTCCTGAAAGTCGTTGATAGATTGGCTGGCCAGGAGAATGATCAGGCCGAAGATGGCCACAACCGCCAAAACGGCCAGGAAAATGGCCAGAGCTGAGGGAACTTTGTGCTGCTGGAGCCAAACGACCATGGGCAGGGTCAGGATGGCAAGGAACAGAGCCAGTGCAAACGGAAGGAGAATCGGGGCGCCCAGCCTGAGACCACCCACCACGATGACCACCAATGCAAGAATGAAGAGGACTCGCGTTCCGGGATTCTGCTCCATCCGCTCCAGGATCATGGATCTCCGTCCTAGTCAGCCCAAGTCGCATATCGGGCCGATGACTGCAGAGTAGGCCTGCCTTGATATTCCAAAGATAACCGACCCGCCCAATCCTTTGCCATAGCGATTTGGTGCGGATTCCCTAAGCTTTGAACCATGGACAGTGAGAATTCGTTCCCTGAATCCTTTCCCGTTCCCAAGTCTGACGAGGAACTCCTCTCCCAATGCCGGGTGGAGACGTTCATGTCCGGTGGGAAAGGCGGGCAACACCAAAACAGGACGGAAAGCGGGGTTAGATTGGTCCACATCCCAACCGGCATAGTGGTCACGAGCCGGGAGGAACGGAGCCAATACCGCAATAAGTCCATCGCTCTCCAGCGACTTCGGGAGAAGTTGGAAGAAAGAAACCGAAGGCCCAAGCCCCGGCGCCCCACGAAAATTCCCCGGGCTGAGAGGGAAAAACGGTTAGAAAAAAAGAAGCAGAGGGGGCAGAAGAAGGAACTCAGGAAACGGCCGCCACCGGACGATTCTTGAGCCCAACCCTCCAGGGGCCTATTGTTCCCCAACCTGAACCGGGAGAATCAGTGCAAACCGAGCAATTCAAGGTCCTGCTGGTGGACGACGATCAGGGCGACTTCGAGATGATTCGGGTTATGCTAGCTCAGGCCGAACACGGGGATTATCAGGTGGACTGGGTGTCCACCTACGAAGAGGCCCTCGACGCCTTCGGTGAGGATAAATACGACGTAATCCTCTTGGACTACTTCCTGGAAGACCGAACAGGCCTTGACCTATTGCGGGAAACCAGCCAATTGGCCATCACCGCCCCGATCATCATGCTCACGGGTCGGGGCAGCCGGCAGGTGGACCTGGACGCCATGGGGCTGGGAGCCGCCGATTACCTGATCAAAGGACAGATCGATCCCGATACGCTGGAGCGGGCCATTCGGCATGCCATCGAACGATCCGAGGGCGCACGGGCTGTTCAGGCTCTAAAGGAAACCGATGAGCAACATCGGGGAATCTTGGGTCGGCTCTCGGAGCAGTGGGGCGTTGAGGACCCTCTGGTGAGCGCCGCCAGGTTCCGGGCGGTGTTCGAATCGACCCGATCAGGGATCGCATTGTTGGACCTGGATGGGATGCTGATCGGGGCAAACCCTGCCTTCGCCGAGATCTTCTCCTCGAGTCTAGGTTGGACGGAGGG
>JBDHMC010000493.1:0-2566 GCA_039656355.1 Gemmatimonadota bacterium
CCAACATCTTCGGCACGTAGACCCGGGTCTCCAAGGGAAGGTGCTCTATAATCTCCCAATAAAGCTCCTCTTCCCCTGCCTCACCGCCTGACTGAGCCCCCAACGCCCTGGAAACCCGGCCGGGACCGGCATTATAGGCGGCGGCCGCCAGGTACCATGAGCCGAACTGCTCGTGAAGGGCCTGGAGGTAATCCAGTGCAGCTGATGTCGCCCGACTTGGATCCCGGCGCTCGTCCACGTACTCATCAATTCGGAGACCGAACTGTTGCGCTGTCGGACCCATGAACTGCCACATCCCACTGGCCGATACCCTCGAGGTGGCGGCCGGGGAAAACCCGGATTCGATGCATCCCCGAATAGAGACCCTCCCGAGCGAGGTATCGCTCGAACACCGGCCGTTGGTCGGTGAGGTATCTCTCCATCCACTGGTCCACGCTCTCATTCATGGACACAGGGAGGACAAGCGTGGGGGCGAGATCAGCCACAAGGGGAGCCAAAGAGGTCTCACCCGGCTCCTCGGACGGACCAAGAAGGAAGTGAAGGGCGATGAGGCCCACACCCCCAAGAATAGTCAGGCTAATATGTCTTTCAGTCATTTCTTTCACACTCCAAACTCAAGCTCTCCCCCATACGGGTCCCTAATCCAAAAAGATGCAGTTTGGGAAGGACTCTGCCCGCGGAGGTCTGCGAAACGCCGGTTTGGTTTGGGAAGTCGTACCGACGCCAATGCAAAAAGGTCCGCCCTGCCGTGCAACAGGGTCGGACCTGGCAGGCAAAGAAAGAGAGTTATTCTGCGGGGTACACCGAAACCAGCTTACGACTGGCCCTTCTCTCGAAGGTCACCACACCGTCAGCTGTGGCGAAGAGGGTGTCGTCGCCGCCCCGTCCGACGTTCCGGCCAGGGTGGAATTTGGTGCCCCGTTGCCGGACGATGATTCCCCCGGCCCTGACTTGCTCGCCACCGAATCGCTTCACGCCAAGACGTTTTGCGTTGCTGTCCCGACCGTTCCGGCTCGAGCCTACGCCCTTTTTATGTGCCATCGTTGCCCCCAGTTGTGCCGTCCGACATAAAGCCGGCGGGGATCAGACGAGGATTTCGTCAACCCGAATCTCTGTGAATCCCTGACGGTGGCCCTGTTTCCGGCGGTATCCCTTCCGTCGCTTCCGCTTGAAGACGATGATCTTCCGGTCCCGCCCATGACGAACGACCTCGGCTTTCACCTTGGCTCCCTCTACCACGGGCTCGCCGACCTGGACGTCATCTCCGTCGGATGCCAGGAGAACATCGTCGAAAGTGACGGACTCACCGGGCTCCACCTCCATGGTCGGAACCCGGATCTTCTTCCCAGGCTCCGCCCTAAACTGTTTTCCGCCCGTCCGGAATACCGCGTACATATGTCCCTCAAGTCAGAATTCTGTGTTTACCGTATAGCCTATAAAAAGTATGGAAGCGGGGGCTTTGGTCAACCCCACGGGAACCAAAACAGGCCTTTGGTCTTACCCCGTGACATACCGATCCGTCAGGTCAGTCTCAGCAGGACCTGCCAAAATCCGATACTCATCCTGGCGCATTAGGGGATCATCCAGGAGTTGAACCTTCATATTGGTCCGCTTTCGGATCTCCGGAAGGAATTGAGCTTCCTGTTCGAGAATTTGCAGGGCGACTTCCGGATGGAGACGAACCACGATCCGCTTCTCTTTCCCCTCCGCCGCCACTCGATTGAGACTGCGCTCCACTCTTCGGACCACGGTGGCTGGCGAGTACACCCTGCCGGCTCCCCCGCAATGGGAGCAGGTCTCGGTCAACGCCTGGAAGAGGGATGGCCGGACACGCTGGCGGGTCATTTCCACCAGCCCTAGATCCGACACCTCGAAGGCCTTGGTTCGTGCCCTGTCCCGGCCCAGGTGACTCCGAAGCTCATGGAGGACCCGATCCCGGTTTTTCTGAGACTCCATGTCGATGAAATCGCAGACCACGATGCCCCCGATGTCTCTCAGGCGGAGCTGTTTCGCGATTTCCCGAGCGGCATCCAGGTTCGTCTTGAGGATGGTGTGCTCCGGGTCCTTCTTCTTTTTCCCAGTGAATCGGCCCGTGTTTACGTCGATGGAAACAAGTGCTTCGGTGGGTTCCACCACGATATGGCCACCGGATGGCAGAGTTACCTGGTTTTGGAATGCCTGGTAGATCTCTTCCTCGATCCCATACTTGTCGAAAAGAGGAAGTCGATCGACATAGAGGTGGAGGCGGCCCAGAAGATCAGGGTCGACGTGTTTCAGGTACCGGGTGATCTCGGCATGGATCTCCCGGTTGTCTACAGTTAGGGAGTCGAACTTGTCGCTGAAGAGGTCGCGGATGACTCCGCTGATGAGTTTCGCCTCACCGTGGACCAGGGCAGGCGCCTCGGCCGTCTCGGCTTTCCGCTGAATCTCTTTCCAGGCCTGATGGAGCCGTTTGAACTCCCCCTCGAAAGTGTTTCGGTTCAGTTCCTCCCCAACTGTCCGGACAATGACCCCCCCACTCCCCGGGGGAACGATCTCTTTCGCCAGCTTCCGCAGCCGTGCCCTC
>JBDHMC010000494.1:0-2388 GCA_039656355.1 Gemmatimonadota bacterium
CCCACCCCATGCAACCATCCCTGTCTTTCTCCAGTCCAAGATTCGAGCACCCCTCAACAGTTGAGGGGAGAGAAAATTCCTGCGGGCGCCAGCCCAAATCGACGGCGGGTCCAACCATGAACGACGACACTCTTCCCCTCCTTCAGGGCACCCTGGATATCCTGGTGCTCAAGGCGCTGGTCAACGAGCCCATGCACGGTTACGCCGTGGCGCGTTGGATTCGTGACATCACCGAGAATGCTCTCCAGATCGAGGAGGGCGCCCTCTACACGGCCCTTCACCGCCTGGAGAAGCGGGGTTGGCTCCAAAGCGAGTGGGGGCTCTCCGAGAACAACCGGCGGGCCAAGTTCTATGGCCTCACTTCAGACGGAGTGAAGCAGCTTCGGAAGGGGTCCCAAGCCTGGGCCCGGTATGCGGAGGCTGTCTCCAAAGTCCTGGGTAGCCCGGAACTGGAGGTAGCGACATGAAGATCCTATCCGGGGTCAGGCGGTTCTTCCGGTTGAGCGCGTTTCGCCCCGATCCCGAGGGAGACCTGGAAACGGAGCTTTCCTTTCACTTCCGAAAGACCGAAGAAGAACTCCGAGCCCAGGGGCTCACTCCTACCGAGGCCCGTGAGGAGGCTCAGCGGCGGTTCGGTAATGTCGGCCATTACCGAAAAGAGCTGTCACGAATCGACCACCGGACGGCGGCCCGAAGCCGGCGCCTGGCCATTCTCGAAACCGTCACCCAGGATTTGGCCTACCTGGCTAGGGGATTGAGGCGGGAGCCTGGGTTCACCGTTGCGGTGGTCCTCACCTTGGCCCTTGGAATCGGGGCCAACGCCACCCTGTTCGGCGTGGTGGACCACCTCCTTTTGAGTCCTCCGGTCCATGTGGATGGCCCCGATAATGTGGTGCGCCTGCAGGTCAACCGACTCTCCCCCTTCACTGGGCAACCCGAGACGATGGCGTACCAAACCTTCTCGGACTACAAGGACTTCGACGGAGCCGAGGGCCTGGAGTCGGTGGCAGCTTTCGGGGATCAAGAGGTGATCCTGGGGCGGGGTGAAGATGCGGCCCGGACGACCGCTGTGTATTCCACCACCTCCTACTTCCCTCTGCTGGGGGTGAACCCGGCCCTGGGACGGTTCTTCGACGAGTCCGAAGACGAGCCCGGAGCCCCGGGGGTTGTGGTCCTCAGCCACGGCCTGTGGCAGACGCGGTATGGTGGGAGGGAAGATATCCTTGGACAGTCTCTCTCCATCGGAAACGGCACACATACGGTGGTGGGAGTGGCGCCGGAAGGGTTCAACGGCGTGGATCTGGCCCCGGTCGACCTCTTCCTGCCCGTTCATGCCTTCACCACCTGGCTGGGCACGGACTCATGGGTCACCGGCAGGGGATTCTACTGGCTGCAAATCCTCGGGAGGGTGGCCCCCTCGGCCCCCAGGCAAGCTATCGCCGATGAAGCGACGGCCCTGCATTTGAACGGTCGCCGTGGTTTTATCGACCAGGGCCGGTACTCCGAGGATGCAAGGATTGTCTTCGGCTCCATCAAGGCGGCCTTGGGCCCCGACGCCCCTGGAGAAATCCAGGTCTCCCGCTGGCTCATCGGAGTGACGTTCATCGTCCTTCTCATCGCCTGCGCCAATGTGGCCAACTTGCTCCTCGCCCGAGGAGCCCGCCGCAAACGTGAGCTCGGCATTCGCGTGGCGTTAGGAATCTCACGGCGACGACTCGTGGGCCAACTGTTCCTGGAGAGCCTTGTCCTCGCCGGGTTGGGAGGAGCGGTGGGCCTGGGCATGGCGTATTGGGGAGGTCAGCTCATGCGAACCAGCTTCCTGCCTGATGTGGCCTGGCCGGCCTCACCCGTAAATCCTCGAGTGCTTCTCTTCACAATGGGTGTGGCCCTCGCAACAGGCCTTTTGGCGGGCATGGCCCCGGCCTGGAGGGGTTCGGACGAAGGCGTGGTGGATTCCCTCAAGGCGGGTGGGAGGGGTGGAATCGGGAGACGAGGCCGGAGCCAGACAGCTCTCCTTGTGACGCAGGCGGCGCTCTCGGTGATCCTTTTGGTGGGAGCAGGCCTTTTCGTGCGAAGTCTCCAACAGGCTCAGACCATGGACCTCGGGCTGGAGCCCGAAGGGGTGATCGTGGCGACCCTCCAACTGGACGGAGAGTGGGAAACCCAGGCGGAGTTGAACCTGGCCATCCGGGCCAAGGAGCGCTTGAGCGCCCTCCCAGGGGTGGCTAGTGCCGGCGTGGCCGCTTCCTCCCCCTTCCGTGGCATGATGGCATTCGATTTCATGGTTCCCGGAATGGACTCCATCCCGATAGCCGGGGGCCTGGGGCCCTTCGTCAACGCCGGGTCCCCCGAACACCTCTCGATCCTGGGAATCCAGGTACGGGAGGG
>JBDHMC010000495.1:0-2376 GCA_039656355.1 Gemmatimonadota bacterium
GAAACCCCACTCGGGCCACGATGCCTCACATACCCCAGATCGCCGCCCTGGGCATCTCCCGAGCCTCAGGCGATCGCCTCATGGACATGCTCTCCCAGGGTCCGCTTCGGGCTCGGATCGTTGCCCAGGCCACCCGGGACTGGGGACCCCTCACGCAGCCCTGGGCGCGGCTGAGGGCACCCGAGAATCCTACAGGCGACTTCCTGGTGGTGGGAGGACACTATGATGCCTGGGAGCCAGGCATGACGGACAATGCAGGGGGGAACGCCCTTAAGCTCGAGCTCGCGCGGGTGTTTGCGTCGAACCGCCACCTTCTCACGCGGGATATCGTATTCGGGTTCTGGAACGGCCACGAGATCGGCGACTACGAGGGTTCCACCTGGTTCGCCGACCACTACTGGGACGAACTGGATCGTCACGCCGTCGCATACTTCAACGTCGATACAGTGGGTTCCGTGGGAAGCTCCTTCTACCTAGGCGACTCCACGCCGGAGCTGACCGCATTCCACCGGCGCATCGAGGAAAAGGTGCTGGGCGTGAAGACGGGCCACCGTCACCTGAACCGGGATAATGAACACCCCTTCTTCGGCCTGGGTCTTCCGGCTCTGGAGGGACGTTTCCACTTCTCGAAAGAGCAGATCGCCGAGTGGGGTGGGGCCCGGGGGAGTTGGTGGTGGCATAGCAAATCCGACACGCTGGACAAGATCGACAGAGACCGCTATCGGGAAACCGCCCATATCTTCGCCGGGTACGCATACGAGATCTGCACTGCGCCCATCCTTCCGATGGACTTCTCTGCCTGGGCCGACCGGGTCGGAGAGTCGGCTCTGGAGATGCAGGCGGTGGCACAGGGGCGCTTCTCCCTCCAACTCCCAATTGAACCTTTTGTTGAAGCCGTGAGCCGACTGAACCGGGCCATAGTGGAGGGGCGGGAGTCCGGGCCGGGGTCCGGGTCAGGGTCCCGGCAAGAGGCCGGATTAGGGTCCCGGCGGGTGCACCGGCTGAACCGGGCTCTGATGCGGTTGAGTCGGATCCTACTGCCGGCCTTCGAGACGGCGGGAGGGCGGTACGAGCAAGACCTGTACGAGCTGGAGGCTCTGGGGAGCGCGATTCCCGCGCTGCATGCCCTCCACGAGTTTCGGTCGGCCCCGGCCGATTCCGAGCTATCCCATCTTCTTTTCACCGAACTCCTGCGCCAGCGAAACCGCCTCTCCGACGCGCTACGACTGGCAACCACCGAGATCCTCGAGGCTGTGGAGTGAGTAGGGAGCTTCAGCGGCTCCCGTGGGCCCGGACCCGGGACGTAACCCCGTGATCGACGTGGCGGCCCTGGGCTGGTTGTCTCTTCTCCCACCCATCCTTGCCATCGTGCTGGCCATCTGGAGCAAGCAGGTTTACCCCTCCCTTTTCCTGGGCGTCTGGCTGGCGTGGACCATTCTCGCTGATTGGGACCCGGTTTCAGGGCTGGTTCAGAGCGTAGATGGGCTGGTTGGGGTTTTCGCCGACCCGGACCGGGCCATGATCATCATGCTCACGGTGATGATTGGTGCCCTGCTGACTCTGACCCAGTACACCGGGGGAATGAGCGGGTTTGTGAGTTGGGTGACCCAGAAGGGGATCGTAGGCACCAGGCGGTCGGCCGGGATCCTGGCGTGGGGGTTGGCCCTGGTCATCATGGTGGAGTCCACCATCGGAATCCTGGTTTCCGGAGCCGTGACCCGGCCTCTTTTCGACCGGCTGGGGATGTCCAGGGAGCGGCTCAGCTACATCCTGGACGCCATGTGTTCCCCCAAGACCATGCTTATTCCTTTGAACACGTTTGGGGCCTACGTGCTCGGGCTCCTCATCACCCAGGGGGTGGAGTCTCCTGTAGGTCTCCTTGCGGCTGCGACCACCTTGAACTTCTACGCCATCCTGGCGGTGGCCTCGGCTCTTGTGGTGGGCATGACCGGCCACTCCTTCGGGCCCATGGCTGCGGCCGAACGGCGGGCTAGGGAGGAGGGGAAGGTCCTGCGTGACGGCGCTGAGCCCTTGGTGGCCGGCGAGGCCCTTTCCGTTCCGGTGAAGGACGGGATCACCCCCAGTCCCCTCAATCTCCTTGTGCCCGTAGTCGTCATGGTGGTCGCCCTCCCAATCCTTCTGATGGTGACGGGGCAGGGGAACCTCACCCGGGGGAATGGATCCGCGTCGGCCTTCTGGGCTGTGCTCATCGGTATTTCTCTGGGGGCCGTGATGTACCGGGCCCGAGGCATGGTGACCCTGAGCGAGATCACCGACATGTTCATGAAGGGGGTGGGGGGCATGGTACCGGTGGGCCTCCTCCTGGTCTTGGCTTTCGGTATCGGTGATGCCTGCCAGGCGCTGGGCACCGGTCCC
>JBDHMC010000496.1:0-2375 GCA_039656355.1 Gemmatimonadota bacterium
CGATCCGAGCTCCTGAACCGATGGGCCGGATTTGCTTCAACTTCTCCAGCTCCTCCAGAGGGGAGGGCGCAAGGGCAACCCAATTCTCGAGGGCTTCCGGAGAGTAGGCGTAGATCCCGATGTGCCGGAGGAAAGGCTCTCGTCCCAACTCCTCCACAGTCGGCTTGTCATCCCTTTTGAAGGGAATGGGGGATCGGGAGAAGTAGAGGGCCCTCCCGGACTGAGCCCGGACCACCTTCACGACCGAGGGGTCACTCCGGGCCTCCCAGTTCATGAGCGGTGTGGCGCAGGTGCCGATTTCCCACCCCTTGTTCCGGACCAGATTAATGGCGGCGGCCAAATGGGGTTCCTTCAGAAGCGGCTCGTCACCCTGGATGTTGGCGACCACCTCGAAGCCCGCATACCGCTCCAAACGCGCCACCTCGGCAACCCTGTCGGTACCGGAGGGATGATCGGGGGACGTCATCTCAACCGGAGCCCCCATATCCCGGCAGACCTCGGCTACCTCCTCCGAATCGGTAGCAACCACGACTTCGTCCAACACCCGCATACTCTCAACCCTGCGCCAGACCCACTCGATGAGAGGGCGTCCGAGGAGGGGGTAAAGAGGCTTGTTGGGGAGGCGGGTTGAGGCGAGCCGAGCAGGGACGATTCCAAGGACTCGGCCGGTCATAGGCGCCATCCGGCGCCAAAAACTCGGTTCGGCGATGCAATTTTCACGCCAGTAAAGGTAGATAAGGGGATACCAACGGGCAAGGAAAAGTGCTTGGAAATGGGGGAAACCGGGTCGATGCCGGGCTGTGAAGGTCCTCAGAGGTTCAAGAAGTTCTGCAACAGAGCCAGCCCACCCTCTGAAAAGAGGGACTCGGGATGGAATTGCACCCCCCAGACAGGATGAACCTCATGCCGCACCCCCTGAACCTCGTCACCGAACACGTCAGGATCCGACCAGGCGGTGACCTCCAGCTCTCGTGGTAGCGATGCCCGGTCCGTCACCAACGAGTGGTACCTGGAAACGGTGAGGGGATTGGGGAGGCCCTGGAAAAGGCCCTCCCCGCAGTGGAAGACCGGAGCGGTTTTTCCATGCATGATCCTGGACGCCCTGACGGTCTGGCCCCCGTAGGCCTCTCCGATGGCTTGGTGCCCGAGACACACTCCCAAAATGGGGGTGGACGACCCCAGGGCCTGGATGAGCTCCACGCTCACACCAGCGTCCCGAGGTGTACAGGGCCCAGGAGATACCACGATCCTGTCCGGCCCCAGGGCTCGAATCTCATCGACGCGCGCTTCATCGTTTCGCAGTACCTTGGGGTCGGCGCCGAGTTGGCCCAGGAACTGAACCAGGTTCCAGGTAAACGAGTCGTAGTTGTCCAGGACGAGAATCATGCAAAAGGATCTTGATTCCCCTCCCCTAACACAAGGTCTGGACAAAGAAGTGGGAAAGGTTCCGCGTAGAAGGTGTAGGAGGAATCAATGTTTAAACGCTGTTTAGTCTGCCACACACCCTTTCCGGCCAACGAGAGCCTGGAGTATTTCCCCCTGGGCCTCAGGGTGGCCTACGACCCTGCCCGGGGCCGGCTCTGGGCTGTCTGTAAGGAATGCAAGCGGTGGAGCCTGGCCCCCATCGAGGAACGCTGGGAGGCATTGGACGAGTTGGAAAAGATGGTTCGCGACAAGGCCCAGCTTCTCTCCCAGACCGACAACATTTCCCTCCTTCGGCATGGCCCCTTCGAGATAGTCAGGGTGGGCCGGGCCAACCTCACAGAGCAGGCATGGTGGCGTTACGGCGCTGAGTTGGCTAAGCGAAGAAAGAAGTACAAGACGCTCTCCACCGCAGGGGCTGTAGGTGCAGGAGTGGCCATCTGGGGTGGAATGGCCTCCGGAGCGATGACGTTCATAGCTGCCTGGCTCTTATGGGACAATGTCCCCAAGAAGATCCCGGACGCCGCACGCTGGTTCAGGTTCGGAGGGGACGCTTGGAGGGGCCAGACTCGGTGTCCTCGGTGTGGTCACGCTATCCAGAAAGTCCCCTACAAGAGCCGGGATCATCTCATCCTCCGTCACTCGGGTCCATCCGAGCCAATGGACCTGATCTATCGCTGCCAGAGGTGCAGGGACTTCAGAGAGGGCGGCTTGCATCTCACAGGCCGGGATGCAGAGCGAACCCTGAGGCGTGTTCTGGCCTACCATCATTTCCAGGGCGCCACGGAACGAACCGTTTTCGACGCGACGAGGCTGATCAAGGAAGCCGGTTCCCCCAATGACCTCACGAGGATACTCCTGAAGGACGGGAGGCGCTTGGGAGATCTTGGGCGAACAGGGGGCATCGCCCTGGAGATCGCCGCCAACGAGAACTCGGAGCAACGGCTATTGGA
>JBDHMC010000497.1:0-2357 GCA_039656355.1 Gemmatimonadota bacterium
GAAGTAGATGGTCTGATCATTGGACGTCCCGCCGTTCAGGGTACCCCCCGCTGCCTGGATCTTCTGAAAGAACTGGTCTTCCGGCACATTCTGCGAAGACTGGAACATCATGTGTTCGAAGAGGTGGGCGAATCCCGTTTTCCCCACCTGTTCCCGACCGGACCCCACGTGATAGAGGATGGCCACGGCGACCACGGGATCGGATTTGTCCTCGTGGAGGACCACATTAAGGCCGTTCTCGAGCTGATACTGGTCGTAGGCAATCTCGAAATCGGGACCGCCGGCCTGACAGGTTGAGAGAAGAGGAAGAAAAACGAGAGCACTGAGGATGGTCAGATTACGTGGGAATCGCATGGTGTCCCCCCGGGCGTATTTTGGGGCCCGCACGGCCTGGGCCCTGTCGAAACAAGGCAACGTGTGAAGCGTGGAATTCTCCATTCTGACCCCAAAGGTCGGATCACGCCAGAATAAAAAAACCGGAGACCTGCTTTGCCTGGGTCCTGGGCGGAGTGTATCCTCCCTGACCATGGTGCCGCTTCTGGTTTTCCTCGCCCTTACGGCCGTCTGGCTGATCTACCTCGTGGTGGAAAGCGTCCGCCTGGACCGGCACCGGAAAGCCGTGCCGCTTCGCATAGCTGTCACCGGAACGCGAGGCAAAACCACGGTCACCCGACTGTTGGCCGCTGTCCTAGGTGAAGACGGGAGAGATGTGCTGGCCAAGACCACGGGTTCGGAAGCCGCCTACCTATTTCCGGACGGGAGCATTCAAGAAATCCACAGGTTGGGCGTCCCCTCCATCATCGAGCAAAAACGGCTCTTGAAGAGAGGGGCGAAGCTGGGTGTGGATGTGGTTTTGGCCGAGGTCATGAGCCTCCACCCAGAGAATCATCGGGTGGAGGTCCAACAAATCCTCCAACCGGATCTGGTGCTGGTCACCAACTTCCGGGTGGACCACACGGAAGCTCAGGGGAAGACCCGACAGGAGGTTGCTTCCGTTTTGGCTCTCGACGTCCCCCCGGGGACCCCTGCTATGGTCCCGGAGGCGGAGTGGGAAGAGTGTTTTCAGACTCTGGTCACCGAAGGTGGAGGAGAAGTGGTGAAGGTCCCTACAGGAGAGGGTCGGCCCCCGGAGGGTTGTGGAGAGTTCGGGGCCAACCTGGATCTGGTCTGGGCCGCCGCTCGTTCCTTAGGCGTGAGAGAGGACGCCATCCGCGAAGGCCTGTCTAACGCACAGCAGGATGTGGGCGCTCTCAAGAGTTGGCGCTACGGCCCTGACGAATCCGGTGAATCATGGCTGTTGGTGAACGCCTTCGCTGCCAATGACCCCGAGTCCACCATGGGGATTTACGATCAACTCCTGGAGAGCCATGACAAGGGGCCGGAGGACTGCGTCGGCCTCCTTAGCCTTCGCTCCGATCGGGGAGACCGGAGCCTCCAGTGGGCGGAGACACTAGAGGCCGGCGGGCTGGCAAGATTCCGTAGGCTATTCGTGGCTGGTCTACACGCCCATGCCCTGAAGCACCGGCTGCGACATCATTCTGAGGCCGGAAGAATCGAAATCCTTCGGCCCTCCCACCCTGAGGGGATCATGACTCAGCTCCTGGGGGGGGAGAATGGAGGCGGCATCCTTTTTGGCTTTGGAAATATCGCGGGACTCGGTCGAACGTTGGTGGGGCACTGGCGGAAGGTAGGAGAGCTACATGGGATTTGAACTGCCATTCATCGGACTCCTGATCTCTCTGGCCATTATCGGCCTCACAGGGGTCTACCCCGGTGGGATCATTGTTCCGAGTTACCTGGTGCTGTTTGTGTCCGAGCCGGAGAGAATCGTCGGTACCCTCGCCGCAGCGCTGCTCACGCTCCTGGTTTATCTCCTGGTCAGTCGCCGGTTGATTCTCTTTGGCAGGAGGAGGTTCGTTTTCCTCATTCTGGTAGGAGGCCTCTGGTCCATCCTTTCGCGGATGTTCTTTCCGTCGTTGTTTCCCCTCTCCGTGGAGTTCACCGTGATCGGGTGGGTCATTCCCGGGCTCATCGCCAATCATTTCGAGCGGCAGGGGGTTTTGGTGACCCTCGGATCCCTCCTCACCGCCACTGTGGCCGTCGGGTGGTTGGGGCGGATCTTGAATCTGGTTTGACCTGAGCCGTCTTCTTCATGGCCCGGCCCCTTCGCTCGCAGGTCCCGCACCACACCCGGCTCAGGTTCATCTGGGCTGGAAGTGTCAGCCTCCTGGCGTGGATTGTACTGAGGATCGCGGCTCCGGGAGCCGTCCTTCCTTGGACGCCGGCCATGGTGGACGCGGCTACGGCGATGGAGGCAGCGTTGGGCTACGTGGCCCAGCATTGCCGGGACGATGGAA
>JBDHMC010000498.1:0-2352 GCA_039656355.1 Gemmatimonadota bacterium
GGTTGAGCTTCCGCGACCCAACTGGCCGATCAAATCCTGGAGGAGCGCCTGCTCCCTGGCCAGAAACTGACGCTCTTTGACCAGGGGTCACGCATCGGGACCTTTACGGTCTCTTCCCGGCTCGGGACGACAACCGACTACTGCCCTCCCCGAGCCCAGGCCCTCGGCTATTTGGAGTTGATCCCGAGCGCTTCCGAGGCCCAGCACTTCCTGGCTCTGGAGGAGTCTCCGGCCCGACAGTGGCCCGGGACGCAGTTTCAAACCTTGACCGTAGAGAGAGCACACCGAACCGCCGCCCAAAACCTTGCAGGGGAAGCCCTCAACCAACTGAGTGCCCCGTGGCCGGCGAGTCTTCAGAACAGCCGGCAGGATCTGCAGGTGTTCCCACTATCTGACGGTGAAGGGGCCTCGGTCGTTGCCACTTTTCTGTACCAAGACCAACTGGTGGTTGGACCGGCGCCCGATGCGGCGTATTCCCTTCTGATTCTCGGGGAGCCCCGTGGGAACCGTTTCGACCGAACCTTCACCTGGTTCCGTCCGGTGGCGGACGAGGGGAAGGGTGCGCCTCGGTTCTTCTCCTGGATGGATTGGGATGGCGATGGGGAAGACGAAATCCTCCTGGAGGTTCTCGGGACGGTGGGCCAGTGGTGGGCTGCGCTGGACCGGGTGGGCGGGAGCTGGTCCCTCGCCTTTCAGGATCCTTGCGGAGCCCCTGAGGCGCCTTTAACCCCCGAAGAGAATCCACAGGGCCGATCTCCGTGATTCCGACCCCGCTCCCCATGAATCCCTCCCCTCTCCTCAGCCGGGTTTCCACCCTCGGTCTGGTTGCGGCCCTGCTGACGTATATCGCATTGGGGTTCGTGGGCTGCTCCGCCACTGATGAAGACTCCTCTTCCAGATCGGACCCCGGGGATGGCGCAGGAGAATCCTCAGAAGCGTTGGAGACACCCTCGGCACCAGGCGCATTTCCCCTGACCATCAAGGACGCTTCTGGGTCCTCCCTGGTGTTTCAGGTCCCCCCCACCAAGATCGTCTCCCTCGTTCCCTCTGCCACGCGAACTCTCCAGGCCCTGGGAGCCCAACGCCTCCTGGTGGGCCGGACCGAGTATGACACGGGGAGCGCGCTGGCCTATCTCCCTTCGGTGGGGGGTGGGCTAGGGCCCAGCCTGGAAACCTTGGTGGCTCTGGAGCCGGACCTGGTCATACGATTCGCAGGAGAATCGGATCCGTCCACTCCCAGCCGTTTGGATGACTTGGGGGTTCGCCACCTGGCAATTCGGCTGGATCGGATAGCGGATGTTCGATCTCTCATTGGGGACTTGGGAGCGTTGACCGGATCGGAAGGGCGGGCTGGGGAACTGGTGGCGGAGATGGACGCCACCCTTCACGAAATTCAGCAGCGGGTGAAGGAAAGACCGCGGGTGCGGGTAGCCTACATCCTGGGAGGAAACCCTCCGTGGGTGGCAGGCCCTGGGACGTTCATCGATGAACTCCTCACCGCTGCCGGGGGAGAAAACGCTTTCTCCGACCTAGCCACCCTATATGGGGCCGTGAGTCCAGAGGAGTTCCTGGTTCGGGAGATCGATCTATTCCTGGCGCCGGAGGGCGGAGAAGTTTCCCTCCCCTCTTCCGGAAGCCCTCTGGTGCGGGTTTCCCCTGGACTTGAGCTACCGGGGCCCGACCTGGCCGAAGCCGCCTGGCACCTGGCGGGACTCCTACACCCCGAGGTTTTCCGGTGAAGAGAACTCTCCTCGCCGTCGTTCTGGTAACCGGGGCTTTCCTCGCCGTATTTTTGGGGACCCGCTTCGGTACCGTTCACCTCAGCACGTCGGAGTTCATCGCGGCCTTATTCGGTGGCGGGACTGAGATGCATCGGAACATCCTCTTTGAGCTCAGACTCCCACGAGTCTTCCTGGGTCTCTTGGTGGGCGGGGGCCTGGCCCTAGCTGGATCGGTCTTTCAGGCCCTGCTCAGGAATCCTCTCGCTGAACCATTCATCTTGGGGATTTCCGGAGGAGCGGCCGCCGGCGCTGTCCTCGTCATCGCCCTCGGGCTCGTCGCCGCCGGGTCGGTAGTTCTCCCAGCCGCTGCGTTTGCCGGGGCCCTACTGGCTATCCTGTTGGTCTTTGGAGTGGCGGCAGCCGCGGACAGGAGGCTGGACGTTCGCGTCCTCCTCCTGGCGGGTGTGGTTGTCGGGTCCTTCTTCACGGCCGTCATCGCCTTCATCCTCTCACTCTCAGAGGCCCGTGCCGTCCGAACCGCCATCGTCTGGATGATGGGCAGTCTGTATGGAGCAGACTGGAGCAACGTTGCCGTTGTCGCGGGTTACACCCTGCCGGCAGCCCTGGTGCT
>JBDHMC010000499.1:0-3642 GCA_039656355.1 Gemmatimonadota bacterium
CGACGGGGATGGCGAGATCGTCGGATTCCGTGGGGTCGATCGCGACATCACAGAACGCAAATTGGCGGAGGAAGCGCGGGAGAAGCTCCAGGCCCAGTTGACCCAGGCCCAGAAGATGGAGTCGGTAGGGCGGCTGGCGGGGGGGGTGGCCCACGACTTCAACAACATGCTGAGCGTAATACTGGGACATGCGGATTTGGCGCTGGATAACTTGGACGACTCCGATCCGCTCTACGACGCGCTCCACGAGATCAAGAAAGCGGCCAGGCACTCCGCTGATCTGACCCGGCAACTGCTGGCCTTCGCGCGCCAGCAGACTGTGACCCCGAAGGTCCTGGACCTGAACGACACGACAGAGGGCATGCTCAAAATGCTCCGGCGGCTCATCGGCGAGAACATCGATCTCGCGTGGATGCCAGGGGCAGACCTCTGGCCGCTTAAACTGGACCCGGCCCAGATCGACCAGGTGCTGGCGAATCTGTGCGTGAACGCCAGGGACGCCATCTCAGGCGTGGGGAAGGTCACCATTGAGACTGAGAACGTCGTCTTTGATGAAGCCACATGTGCCGACCACCCGTACCTTCGCGTCGGCGAGTTCGTGATGCTGACCGTACGCGACGATGGAGAGGGCATGGATCGAGAAGTGGTCGACCACATCTTTGAGCCCTTTTTCTCCACCAAAGAGGTGGGCCAGGGCACGGGGCTGGGGTTGGCCACCGTCTACGGCATCGTGAAGCAGAATGACGGCTTTATCAGCGTGGATAGCGAAGTCGGGGTGGGCTCAACCTTCAAGATCCACCTGCCGAAGTATGGGGGGGAGCTGGAGGAGGATACGGTATCCCGAACCGATGTCAGGCCGAGGAGCCAGGGCGAGACGGTGCTCCTGGCCGAGGATGAGCCCGCAATTCTCGAACTCGGCAAGGCGATGCTGGAAAAACTCGGCTACACGGTCTTGGCCGCCTCCTCCCCAGAGGATGCTCTTCGCCAAGCCAAAGAAAGGGTCGGCGAGATCCATCTGCTGATCACCGACGTGGTAATGCCTGAGATGAACGGGCGGGAGTTGGCTGAGCGGGCCAGCTCGTTTTCCCCCGATCTCAAGTGCCTGTTCCTATCCGGTTACCCTGCCGACGTGATTGCCCGCCACGGGGTTCTAGACGAGAGGACCCAATTCCTCCAGAAACCCTTCACGGTCAACGAACTCGCGGCCAGTGTGAGGAAGGCTCTGGGGGACAGCTGAAGGCGCGCGGGCGGCCGCAGAGTCCACCTTCAAGCCGGCGGGGCACGAGTGAGTCGCTGACCGACACTCGGCGCAGTACTATGCTGAGGGCCCGAACAAGAGAATCGAGCCACCCAACCCACAACTAAGAAAAGACGAGGCCGAAAATGATGAGAATGCTAGTGGGAATGATTCTGTTGGTGTTTCCCCTCTCTGCATGTGGTGGCGCAGATGAGGCTGCTGACACCTCAGCAGCCGACACACCTTCGGCCGAAGCACCGGCGGCGGACACACCAGAGAATCTCCAGATCGACTTCGACATCACGAAGATGATCTCAGCTGAAGATGCAACCATCGACTTCACCCCCGAAGCTCAGGGGCCCATCGCCATCGCCTGCACGATGAATATGTACCGGGGAACGCTCCTGGCCGAATAAAGGGGGGATTCCCCAGAAGGAGCTTGTTAGTCTCAGCAAGTCTCTCTTCGAAGGTCTCTTCGATTGGAAGTGGTGCCCATGTTCGATCCGTCTCGTGACGAACTGGAAGCCCGTGTCGCCCGCCTGGAACGGCTGCTGAACCGGGTCCTTACCTTACTCCAAGACCGTCCGGTGGGTTCGGAGGTCCAGCTCGAAGGGGTGGAGGACGAGGTCGGTGAGGAAGAGGAGCGCAGGGCCCCGTTGGAACCGGCTCCACCTGCCCGGACGGATAAAGCGAAACCCGCCGTGCCGGCCGCGCTGGCCGAGGCGGCTCCGTTGGCCGAGGCAGCTCGGGGGGCCGAGGTGGATGAGGTGGCCGAGGTGGCCGGGGGGGTGCAGGACGAAGGAGTCCCCTCGGTCGCTGGCGGGAAGTCCAAGTCAAAAGGGCGCACGAGCCTCTGGGCCGACCTCGGCATCTGGCCTCCCAGCGAAGTTTTTCTCAGCCGGCTGGCCATTCTCCTCCTTCTTCTCGCCGTAGCCTACTTCTTCAAATATTCCATCGACCAGGGGTGGCTCACTGAGTGGATCCGGATCGCAATCGGAGTGTTGGCCGGGGTCACCCTGGTCACCTTGGGCTTCAAAGGAGCGAGCAAAGGGGAGCCCCTGGGCACAGTTTTGGCCGGAGGGGGGATCGCCACCTTCTTCATCACCGGCTTCGTCGGCCATCAATGGTTCGAGCTGGTTTCCTATCCGGTGGCGTTCGGGTTTCTGGTCGCGGCATCGGGGTTGGGGATAGTCCTCGCACTTCGGAGTGGCCTCCAGGCTCTGGCCATTGTGGGGCTCATTGGGGCCCTGGCCACACCTCTACTGTTGAGATCTCCCACGACCGAGGTCGCCGGGCTGGCAATCTACGTGTCCCTTATCGTGGCATCGGTAGCCGCTATATACATGGTCCGGGCTTGGCGGGCCCTTCTGCTGATGGCTGTGGTCACGGCCTGGTTAGTCCTCTCCCTGGCAGTGGGCCAAATCGCCGGCTCACCCGGGGAGTCAACCTGGGTCGTTCAAGGTGCCATCGCCTTTTGTGCCATGGTATTCTGGCTTGTACCCCTGCTCCGAGCGGGACTGAGGGCCAAAAACCCCGGACGGTGGCTCCGGCCAGAGGGCGCTGATGTGCCCTGGAACACCCACCTCGATGCCCTCTCCCTCCTGATGCCATTGGTAGGCATCATCATGTCGGCGTGGCTTTGGAATCTGCCCCGGATCCAACTCGGGTGGGCCTTTCTTGGCACCGCCCTCCTGGCGCAGGGGATCGGGTTATGGATCTCCCGATCCGGGGATCCGGAGGAATCCGCCAGCACCCAGGGGTTCGTGGCCATACTCCTTTCCACGGTGGGGTTGGGGCTCGTCCTCACCGGCGATGTCCTTTATCTCGCGCTCATCGCTGAGGCGGTAGCCCTCTTCACGGTGGGTGCCAGAAAGGAGAGCTCGGTTCTTTTGGGGCTGGGTGGGGCGGTGGAGCTCCTGGTGCTGGGCCTCTTACTGTTCAGGCTGGTATTCGGTGGAACCCTGTTGGAGGGTGACCTTTCTTCCCTTTTCGATCTGGCGGCCATCGGTGGAGCCGTTTTCATTGGGACACGACTCAAAAACAGGGAGGGACAGCAGGGTTTCTTCATTGCCGCCTTCCTGGCGCTTCTCGCCTTCACTGCCCGGGAGTTGAATGGCCATTCGGCCTTTCTCTATTTGGCCTATCTGGTGGAAGGGGTGGCTACCCAAGTAGTAGCGGCGCGGAAAAAGAGTCAGCTGCTCGAGCGCCTCGGGTTCGTCGCCCTTGGCCTGACGGTCTTATTCTTCATTCTTGGTTTTCAATCCGGCCGGACCCTTTTGGGGGGCGACCTCACTCTCCTTGTTGACCTCGCCGCTCTCCTCGGCATGGTCTACGTGGGGACCCTCGTCTCCACCCAAGAGGCCCGTTGGGGTTTCTTTGCCGGAGCCTATTTGGGGCTCCTGGCC
>JBDHMC010000500.1:0-2545 GCA_039656355.1 Gemmatimonadota bacterium
GGGGGAGTAACGACAGCCCGGGTCATGCATGGGAGTTCCAATCCCATCGGGGGGACGAGTGCGGTGATCAAGATGCGGTGGGGAATGGACTCGGGAGATCAGCTCCTTTTCGACGGGGCTCCCCGGTTCATCAAATTTGCGCTGGGCGAAAACGTTACGCGAAAGAGCTCGGCAGGGCAGGGTGGGACCACTCGGTTCCCGGCATCGAGGCAGGGCGTAGAGGCCATCTACGTTGAAGCCTTCACCGCAGCTCGAGAGTACCAGGCAGCCTGGGCTGCCTATCGAGGGAGCCCCGAAAACTTCAGGGTGCCGCCGAGACGAGACCTGAGGCTTGAAACACTGGTTGACGTCCTGGAAGGCCGAATCGAGGTCCACGCCCATTCTTATCGGGCTGACGAGATCCTGGCACTGATGCGAGTGGCTGAGCGGTTCGGTGGCAGAGCGGTTCGGGTTCAAAATCGATGTCATGACCCACGTGCTGGAAGGATTCCGCGTGGCTCGGGAAATGGCCGAGCACGGGGCCGGAGGCTCGACCTTCTCGGACTGGTGGCACTATAAATTGGAGGCCTTTGACGCCATTCCACACAACGCGGCCATTATGCACAACCAGGGGGTTCTTACCGCTCTGAACTCGGACATCTCCTGGCTCCAGGCTTTTATGATTCATGAGTTCCCCAAAGCCGTGAAATGGGGGGGAGTCTCCAAGGAGGACGCGCTCCGCATGCTCACCCTCTTCCCGGCCCAGATGATGCACATCGAAGACCGGGTGGGGACGTTGGAGGTGGGTAAGGACGGAGATGTAGTTCTTCTGAGCGGGGATCCCTTCAATACCTATGTTCGCGTAGAGAAAACCATCGTCGATGGCATCATCTACTATGACGTCAACGACGAGGCGGGAACCCGGAAGGAGCCCTTCAGAGCGCTACCCCCCGGTCCGTCCACTGCCGTTGGAGCCGGGGAGACTTCTGATGTGACGTTGGAGATTGGTTACGATGCCTCGCTGGCCACGGATCTGCTGGAGGACGGCTCCTTCGCGCTGGTGGGAGGTATGTTACACCCGGTCTCCAGTGAGCCGGTGGAGGACGGGGTGCTGATTGTTCGAAACGGCCGCATCACAGCTGTCGGACCTGCCACTCAGATCTCCGTCCCCGATGACGTCACCCGGGTGGACGTGACGGGAAAGCACATCTATCCAGGGATGATCGATCCTCTCACGAATCTGGGCATCTATCAGTTCGGCGCCGTGGGTCAGGCCACGGACGTTTCCGAAACAGGCACCTACAATCCTCATATTCGGGCCATCCCAGCCATCGTCCCTTACAGTGCGGCTATCAATGTGGCTCGGGCCAACGGGATCACCACAGCCCTCGTAACCCAGACCTCCGGAGTGATCCAGGGGACGGGAGGTGTGGTCCAGCTCAGAGGGGATACCTACGAGCGAATGGCGGTCAAGGCCGAGGCCGCCCTCATGGTGGCGTTCCCAGCCCCGCGGCAGGCTCCGGGGGGCCGAAACCACTGGGAGGTATTCGACTACGGAACTCACGACGGGGATGACGGTGCTGGAGGTGGCTCTCCCTACTTCGCGACGGCGGCCTTCATGGCTGATCCCTTCGCCGAAAATGGCGCGGTGGCGGGGATCCCCGCTTTGAGCTACCTGGCCCCTCAGGATGAGGGCCCGGAGCCAACCTTGGATGGGGAACGAATGGAGGACTTCGTGGCCCTCTTCAAGCGTGCCCAGGTCTTCGCTGAGACAGGCACCGTAGCACAGGATCCCACCCGTCCCTTTGAGGCCAACGTCTGGGGCGGAGATCGGGTGATCCTTCAGGCCTTGGTTCCGGCGGTGAGGGGTGAGATGCCCGTCTTCTTCCGAGCCGATTCCGAGTGGCAGATCAAGACGCTGTTCGTGTTCCTGCAGGAATTCCCCGCGATTCGAGGTGTCGTGGTGGGAGGTACGGAGGCCTACAAGGTGGCCGATGAGCTGGCAGAACACGATGTGCCTGTCATCATCACGTCGGCATACTCTCCTACCCCGGACAGGGACGACTCCATCCTGGCCTCATACCGGAACGCGGCTCTGCTCCATGAAGCGGGGGTCAAGATTGCCTTCGGCACTGGAAGCACCGCTGACGTCCGGAAACTCCCCTACCATGCGGCGCATTCGGTAGCCTTTGGGCTTCCGGTGGACGAGGGGCTCAGGTCAGTGACCCTGAATACGGCGGAAATCCTGGGGATGGACGACCTCCTGGGGAGCCTGGAGCCTGGGAAACGTGCCGACATATTGGTGACGGATGGCGACCCGCTTCAGGCGCTCACCTGGATTGACCGGATGTTCATCGGAGGGGTGGAGGTGGACCCTCGAGACAACAAGCACGATGACCTCTACAGGAAGTTCATCGACCGGCGCTAAGACCCAAACTCAGAAACTCGCCGTTTCCACTACCGGAGGTGTTCCATGCACGGTGAGCGAAAAAGCCTCAGGGCCTTCATCATCACGACTGCCACTACGCTGGCTGGACCGGCAGACCTTTTCCCCCAGCAAAGCCTT
>JBDHMC010000501.1:0-2340 GCA_039656355.1 Gemmatimonadota bacterium
CCGGGCCTAGCGGTAATCGCTTGTTCATGCGTATGTATCGGAACACACCCGACCTTCGGGTGAGGGCCGGGTGTATGAGCGGTAAAAGTATAACAATAATTACTCTTTGTGGAGAGGCCGTCCTGTCATGCTCCCTCCGACATACCTCCTGACCCTGATTTCCCTGGCGGCTGGCGGCCCCTCCGAGGGCGGGGGGCCATCAGTTGAAGCCTCCCTCGGCCAGCAGCTCGTAGCCCAAACACCATCCCAGACCGGCTCAGACCAGGAACGCCTCCCACCTCCAGGTCAGGCCTGGGTGATTTTCGGCACCGATACGATCCAGGCTGAGGTGGCCAGGAGTTTTGAGGAGCGGGAACAGGGCCTCATGTATCGGGAAAGTCTGGCGAAGGGGCGGGGAATGCTCTTTGTCTTCCCTGATGCCCAGATCCGGTCGTTCTGGATGAAAAACACCTTCATCCCACTGGATATCGCCTATCTGGATGCGAAGCTTTCGATCGTGGACATCCAGGCCATGGAGCCCGAAAGCCTGGACTCCCACCCATCGGCCTCGCCGGCTATGCTCGCCTTGGAGGTGCCTCTGGGTTGGTTCGAGGAGGTGGGTATTGCCGTGGGGAATCAGGCGCGGATCGTCTTCGGACCGGGATAAGTTACCCTTCCACCCCGAACCTCAGGGCTCTTCCGAGAGCCTCCATATCTTCCGCATTATTGTAGATGTGGGGAGAGACCCGGAGGGCCGACCCCCGGAGGGAAGTGGAGACGTTCTCACGTTTGAGTGCCTCTTTCAGCCGTTCCATCTCTACTCCTTTTGGCATCCGGACTCCGAAGAGATGGTCGACGCGATAGGAGGCCTCCTCGACGGCGTAACCCAAGGACTCGGCTTCCACCAGGAGATCCCGACTCAAATCTCTGGCATAGGCCTGAATTCTCTCGGGACCCCATTCCAGCACAAGGCGAAGGGCCGCTACCAGCATTGGGACCAGAATGAAGTTGCTCCGCTCGCCCACGTCGAAGCGAACAGCCCCTGGCTGATAGCCGTTCTTGTAGTCCACCAAACCCTGAAAGTCCTGACTTCCCTCTCGGGCGATCCAGGTCTCTTCCAGCGGAACTCCATCCATGTACCGGGGACCGAAGTAGCCCACACCGATAGAATAAGGACCAAAAAGCCACTTATAACCGGCCACGATGAGGGCATCGGGCTGTACCTTTTGCACGTCGAAGGGTAAGGCGCCCACGCATTGCGTCCCGTCCAACACCAAGGCGGCTCCTACCTCGCGAGCTTTGGCGCCGATGGCCTCCATATCGAAAACAGTCCCGTCGGTCCAGTGAACCGGAGCCAATGCCACCACGCCCGTGTCCCCGTCGATGGCCTCGAGGACCTGTTCGTTCCAACCACGACCCCGGAGTCCTTCATCCGCTGGACCCACCATCCTTATCTGTGCTCCTCGATCCCACGCCAGACGGCGCCATCCATACACATTGCCGGGGAACTGCTCATGCAGGAGAACGATGTTCTGACCAGAGACCAAAGCAGTGTTCTGGGCCGCCACCCCGATTCCGTAGGACACCGACGGGATGATGGCGACCGAGTCAGGATCGGGTGCGTTCACCAAGATGGAAAAAAGCCGTCGAACCTCCTGGGTTTCCCGGAAGAAATCCTCGGGTGCCAGGGAGCTCGGATCCCTCTTCCGAAACATCCCGCGAATGCCCTCCTCCTCCACCACCCGGGGAAGGGGGCTCATGTAGGCGCAATTCAGGTAGTGGAGGGTCTCCGGAAGGGAGAAAGCCTCTCTCTGGCACTGAAGGGAATCGTTGTTCATTCTCCAGCCATCCAAGCTTCGGTCGCCTGGTGGAGGCGAATAGGTGCATCGCCGAGGGCCCCCAGGTCGATCTGCCCCGCCATTTCGTGGACCTGTCCCAGCAACTCCTTCTTGTCCCTCAGAATGTCCAGCAAGCGAATCACAACCTCGGCATCCAACTCCTCCCTGGACACGATCCAGTTCATCATGCCTACCGTGGTGACATCCGACTCGAGTCCAGGGTACGCGCCGACTGGAATGACTCCCGGAGAGTAATATGGATAACGTGCCTGGAGAGCTTCCACCCGGTCCGGTTCGAAGGAAAGAAGGCGGGCGCCACCCGTAGTGGTGGCCTCTAAGACCGCTGCAGCGGGATACCCGACCGAGATGATGGCCGCGTCGATGGCTCCGTCCCGGAGGGATGCCGAGGACTCAGAGAAGGTCAGGAACCGCGCGTCCACGTCATCGTAACTCAGTCCGTAAACGCCCAGGAGTTGGCGAGCCACTTCCTCCGTCCCACTCCCCGCCGCACCCACAGATACCC
>JBDHMC010000502.1:0-2326 GCA_039656355.1 Gemmatimonadota bacterium
TTCCGGTATGGGGTGAGGTGGCGGTCTAAGTCTGTCATCCCTTCAAGTCTGGGGCAAATGAGAAGCGGCCCCCAACCCTCATCGGGTTGGGGGCCGCATTAGTTGCCAGCGTCAATGTCAGGACCGGAAGGAGAGTGGCCTCAAAACGTGTCCTCTCTGGAGGACACTTCTCCCTGCATCCGGGGGGGCCTTATCCACCCATGTCCACGATCTCCGCGTAGCTTTCCGGATACCATTGAGGCTTTTCTGCAGCGTTCCCCAGCTCGAGGCCCAAGTAGAACATGAGCTTCGTGGTGTTCGTGGCCTTGGTGATGTCCATTTTCTCGATCTCATCGTCCACCCCGTGGTAATCCTCGGTGGTCCCGCAGAAGAAGAAGAGAATGGGCACGCCGCGCCGGGCAAAATTGAAGTGGTCCGAGCGCCGATAGAAGTTCTGTTCAGGCCACATGTCGTCCACCGCGTTCATGTTCAGCTCGGGGTGGAGGTCGTTCACCCGATTCATGGTCTCGCCCAGGTCCGAGTGTTCCTTCCCGATGACCACGATGGTATCCGTGGCGTTCCGAGAGATCATGTCGGCGTTGAGGTTGGCAACGAGCTGGTCAGGGGTCACCCCGGGGTTCTCGGCGAAGAATCTGCTTCCCCAAAGTCCCCTCTCTTCCCCGCTTACGGCCAGGAAGATCATGGACCGTTTGGGAGCCTCGGCCAGCATGGCGAAGGCTTCCGCCAACTCCACCACGGCGATGGTCCCTGATCCGTCGTCGTCGGCACCATTCCGGATGCTGTCGCCAGCCTCGTTCGGTTGCCCAACACCCACATGGTCCATATGGCCACTGAACACGATGTACTCGTTCTTCAGCTCGGGATCGCTTCCCTCCAGGATCCCCACCGTGTTCGGCATATCGAAACCGCCCATGTCCTGAACCACGGTGTTGAAGGTGATTTCGAGATCCGGCACATCGATAACGGCTGCCTCGTCCCCTGCACCAGCCATGAGTCGGGAGAGCTGGACGCCGTGGGAGGCCAGGAGGGGCTCCAGGCTACTCTGCCGGATGTTGAGCATGGACAGCCCACCCCCAGAGCCTTCTGACCAGGGCGTGACCGTTTGGCGCTGGTTTCGCGCCCTCTCCACGGCCACCTCCCAGTCCTCATCCGAGCTCTGGTCAACGAAGATCACGGAGGCAGGTTGTGCATCCGTCATCCCTGAAGGGAAGCGGATGCGCCGACGACCGGACGGCGCAGCGCTAGCCGCAGGGACGATGATAAGATGTTTCCCCTGGATCTGATCCGCCGGCAGGTCCTGGGCCCCGGCGAGATTTCCAACCAGGACCACGACCGTTCCCGTCACCTCACCAGCACCTGATCCCCGCATAAAGTTCAGATCGGTGCCAAACTCCAGGGCCGGTCCTCCGGTCACCTGCGCCGACGAGGCCTCGAAGTCCGTTGCCGTTTCCCCGATGTGGTAGTTCTGAATGAAGCCGTTGCCATCTCCTCCGGGTTTCAATCCATAACGCTCGAACTCTTCGGCGATCCACTGTGCCGTCATGTCCAATCCGGGGCTGGGGTTCGCCCGACCCATCATGGAGTCGTGGGCAATAACCCCGATCTTGCTGAGAAAGTCGGCCTCACTGATGGAAGCCGCCGCTTCTTCAACAGGGACTCCCCCCTGACAGGCCAAAAGACCAGGGGAGGCGATAATTGCCAGGATTGCTAACCGTCTCATAGTGACTTCCTCTGTTGTGGGCTCGAGCCCGGAGCTTCAATAACGGTCAAGAATGGCTTGGATCAGACCCTGACGATAGCCTGGGTCAACTCCCAGGGGTAGCGCGCAAAATCGGATACTCCCGACCTTGGCCAATGAGGTCGCTGATGAGGCCCCACGCCACCAGGCCATCATCTGAGCGGGGTTCAAGGAGGGAAAAGGCCACCCGAGCCAGGGGTTGGTCCATGGGTACCATCAAGGTTCCCGGCGCCAGGTCCCCCCCTCGGGGTTGGCCATAGCTTCCCCAAACCTCCTGCCCCTGGTGCCCCTGATACTCCCTCTCCGACGTGGAAACCGAGTCGATCTGGAAACTCTCTACCTCCATACCCGCTGGAGCCTGATGGACCATGATGGTCTTCACTCCGTGGGCCGAGAGAAGCTGAGCGACCTGCTCCAACTCGGGAGGGATGAAATAGGCAGGTGGCACCGTCTCACACTCTGTTGGCCGGAAGGTGCCGAACTCATACATCTCGGTCGGGGTCTGGGTGTCCGTGCGCAGCAACATACGCTGCCCGGATACGGGGTTTTCTTCCTCGATCACCTCCCCCATGAGAATGATCACCGGCT
>JBDHMC010000503.1:0-2321 GCA_039656355.1 Gemmatimonadota bacterium
CATAACACGCCAGGTGAGTCCGCCGTCGGTGCTCTTCCAGAGTCCGCCACCAGTGGCGCCGAAAAAATACTCCAGAGGTCTGGCAGTACTGCCCGCCACTCCG
Source organism: Gemmatimonadota bacterium (assembly GCA_039656355.1). Taxonomy (GTDB): domain Bacteria; phylum Gemmatimonadota; class Gemmatimonadetes; order Longimicrobiales; family Gaopeijiaceae; genus JABDNZ01. The sequence goes on from JBDHMC010000503.1 coordinate 104, forward strand.
ATGGACCGCCCACCCCGGTCAGGGCCCACGTTCTGCCATCGAAGACCCTCGAAGAACTCTTCGGGCACCATTTCCTGAGACCCAAGCGGGCTGGTAGAAAGAAGCAGGAGTGCGGCGGCAACCAGCGGAACCATCCGCGGCCAAAATAACCGAGGCATGAATCGGAAAGACATTTCCATTCCCCTTTGTCAGGACAGGAAAATTCGGTCACGGAGGACCCCGCTTGAGTCCCACGTCACATCTATAAAGCTGTTCACAACGCTGTTGGTGTAGGGAGCCTGTCCGCCAAATGTGGGAATGCCACGGGCAGGCTCATTTATTCAGGAAATCCTTGCGACCGCTTCGATCTCCACGTCTACGTTCTTTGGAAGGGTCCTGACCGCTACGGCTGCCCTGGCGGGACGGTGGTCCCCGAAATGCTCGGCGTAGACCTCATTCATATCGGTGAAATAGCTCATGTCAGAAAGGAAGACCGTGGTCTTCACGACACGTGCGAGGGAGGCTCCGGCCGCCTCGAGAACGGCGGCCAGGTTCTTCAAGACCTGATCGGTCTGAGCACCGATGGACCCCTCCACCAACTCGCCTGTTTTGGGATCGATGGGGATCTGACCCGAACAGAAAACCCAGCCGTCCACGGACATTGCCTGTGAATAGGGCCCGATGGCCCCAGGCGCTCCATCCGTCTTCACAGGATTCAGTTCACTCATGATGTTCCCTTTTCAACGAAAGCTTCTTGTTGTCTCAGAATCTCTTCGGGGGAGACCGTCGCCACCCCCGCCTTCCCTACCTCAACCGCAGCCGCATGGTTTGCCAGAACTGCTGCCTCGAGAGGGGTGGCGTCCACGGCCAGGGCCACTGCCATGACGGCAGTAACGGTGTCACCAGCCCCCGAGACATCATAGACCTCCCGGGCGACCGTCGGGACCCTCATGTACTCCTGGCCCCTGCCCTGAACTGCCATCCCTGACTCCCCCATGGTGAGAAGAAGGGTATCACACCCCAGCCGTTCTCTCACCTCGTTCATCCACTCCGGATCATCCGGCCGCAGCCTCTCCCCCAGTGCGTCTTCCAACTCTCTGGAGTTGGGTTTGAAGACGGTAGCACCGGTGAAGTCGAAGAATCGGAGGCGCTTGGGATCCACAACGGTCGGGGTGGAGGTTTCTTTTCCGATTGTAAGCGTGGTTCGGATAAGCGAGGGAACCAGGATTCCTTTGTTATAGTCCTCTACTGCGATGGCAGCTGCAGAAGGACTCAGGGCCCGAACGACGTTGGCCAGGGTTTCTGCCTCCACAGCAGAGATGTCGGACGAGTCCTCGTGATCGATTCGTGTAATATGCTGGTGCCTCGCCATTATGCGGGTCTTGATGGTGGTCGGGCGATTCTCCAGCTCCACCAAGCCAGCGACGCCGACCCCCATCTCCTCCAACCGGGCTCGCAACACTTGCCCCTCGGGGTCCCGTCCCACCCCACCGACCACATCGCATTGCGCGCCGAGGGCCACGACGTTTGCGGCCACGTTTCCCGCTCCCCCGAGGGCCCAGCTTTCAGTCTCCACTCGTACCACTGGGACCGGGGCTTCTGGGGAGATTCGGTCTACGGATCCGGACAGGTAGCGGTCCAACATCAGGTCCCCAACCACAAGGATCCGAACGTCAGGGGCCCTGGATAGGAGCTCTTCCGCGCGAGAGTGAGTGATACGTTTCACAGACCTGTGGGTGGATGAGAAGAAACGAAACCCACGGCTCCGGACCGATCCGGGTCTCAAAGCCCGAGGCCGAGAAGCTAGAGAAGGGACCTCCGGGTGTAAAGCGCCTCGCCCCTCGCCCGGAAGGTCGCCTTGGTTCCTTAGTCCCGATGAATCCTCAGGACCACCTTCCCCCCCCGACACTGAATGTGGAGGGCCTCAGCTCGTCCATCCTCTCTCCGGATGATCCTTATTTCCTGGGGAGCGGGGATGGAATGGGTAAGGTGTCCTTCCACAGTACCCGAGCGTCCGAGCATGATTTCGATTCTGTCCTTTTTTGGATCGTAGTCTACCCCCCAAAGGGGGAAGTCCCGTCCGGACTCCTGGGGACCCAGGTCGGGGTCATCGACTTCGAGGGTAGTGTGCCGGCCGGCATTTACCTTGGTGAAGTCGTTCAGTTCTTTGACCCAGGACTTCAGGCCCGTTTGGGTTCCTTCCTCAGCCAGGATTTCCTCGGATCGTTCAGAGGGAGGG
>JBDHMC010000504.1:0-2312 GCA_039656355.1 Gemmatimonadota bacterium
CCGGTCTCCGTCGACAAAGCCCAGGAAGCCGGTCGGGGACGCAGGGTAGACCTTGGCCCACCCCTGATCCACCAGAATGTCCACAACAAGGGCTTCCCGGTAAAAAGCTTGGATCTCTTCAAGGTCCTCATAGTAGAGCCAGAGCACGGTGCCTTGAATTCCCAGCGCCGCTGGTCGGGTTGTGACGACGCCTGGAGCCGTCTCCATACCATCGGGATAGATCGCTTCCACACGGTCCAAAACCGGAAGAAGCGCTTCATTCTGCGGATGGTCATTGAAACGCTCGAACTCCAAGAGGTAGCCCTCCGGATCGATGGCCACGAACCCGTCATGAGGGCGACCCACGGCTGGGCTGCCGTCTTCGGGGCCGAAGGACGACCTCATCTCCACCCCAGCCTCAGAGAGATACTCCCACCACCCCTCCACTTCCTCGGTCACGACCGCGAGAGTGACGCTTTTGGGCTCAGTAGAGGAGTGCATCCCTCTCGTCTCGTCCACCAGGGTTAGATAGGAGGTCGGGCCCACTCTGAGGATCTTGGCGAAGCCGTAGTCGGCCACAGTGGCGAATCCCAGAGTCCGAGTGTAGAAGTCCCAGGCGCTCTCCACATCTCTGTAGTAGTAGAAGGCGTTGGTGGCAGTGATCGCCGGAAGGGTGGGAGTCGATTCGGTCATTTCATCCTCAGGGGTACTTGTCTCACCGCTCTCCCCACCGCTACAGCTTGCTAGCACAAAAAGGCAAATCAGAAGGAGGGCTCTTCTCATGGTCACAGACTCTCCCTTTCCCAATGGATCACATAGGATGCAGCCGGAAACGCAAACCCGGAGTGCCACGTCAACCGGCCAGAATCATCTTGGCCCCAGCGATCAACAAAACTGCCGCCAGGAGCCGATGCAACGTTTTGGGGCTGAGCCGTCTCGCTCCATACTCGGCCCCCAACCATCCGCCCAGGGCCACGGCGACCATCCAAACCGGAAGGAATGCCGGAACCCCCTGAGTATGGAACCCTACCCCACCCAGGGCCGCAAGGGAGTTCACCAGAATGAAGGCCGAAGATAGGCAGGCGGTCGTTTTCGCCGACGCCCATCCCCTCAAGATGAGAAAGGGTGCCAGAAAGATCCCGCCACCGATCCCGATGAGTCCGGAGAGCAGACCAATCCCTCCACCTGCCGAAAGGGAGGCCCACAGGGGAGGCTCTCCCTTTACTTCCTCTTCCGGGATGGGTGGTTTCCAGATCAGGAGGCATGCGGCCCAAAGAAGAGCCACGCCCACCAGTGGCTTAAAAACCTGGGGCGGGAGGGAGAGGTAGCCGCCGACGAAGGCCAGGGGGACTGAGGTGATGACGAAGGGGAGTAGGAGCTTCCTGTTGAAATGTCCGGCTCGCGCGAATTTTACCAGGCCAATGGACGCCACCACCACATTCAGAGTCAGTGCGATGAGCCTGAACCTCTCAGGAGTCACTCCCATGAGGGCCATTGCCGCCAGGTACCCCGATCCACCTCCCTGCCCAACGGCGGAGTACAACAAAGCCATGAGGAGGAATAGGCCCGTGAGGGCCAGGATCAGGCCGAGATCATCCATCCACCGCTATCCCACTTCTCGGAGCACGTCGGGGATGGGTCGGTCCGGAGTAGGAATCTCATTGGTGATGGAGGCGATCTTCCACCCACCCTCCCGGCGGACGAGCTGGAAGCTGTCGACACCCTGCTGGGGAGGACGCCCCCGCCCGGGGATCTCCGCCTCGTAGAGGACCCAAACATTGGCGATATCTCCGAACACCGTAGCGTGGGTCCGGATGATTCTCTCGGTGAACCCGGTTTCCTCAACGTTGGATCCCTCGATGAAGCTGACGAAATCCTGAATCCACCCCTCCAACGTAAAAACCGAGGTCGCCTCCCGGCCGGTGCGAAGGACTACCACGGCCGACGGAAGGAAAAGAGCCCGAGCCTGGTCCCAATCAGGAGTAGTCCCGGCCGGGAAAGTGACCAGGTCATACAGTTCGTGAACCACACCGTCCGCAGAAGCACCCTCCCCCTGGGAGTCGGGGACCTGGGCGATCCCGGACATTGGGGCCGCCAGAAGAAGCGCTGTCCAAAGGCACGGAGAGAGGAAAAAGCTGATTCGGCTATCGCACATCACGAGATGCCCTCCAGTCTGGACATGGATCCTTTAACCGCGTCGCCTCGACGGATCCAACGTCGGGGCCTTCCACCCCTGACAGAGAAGCTGCTCTCGCTCACCTCACGTTGCAAGACAAGAGTCACCACAATTCACCCTCAACACTCTCAGGGGGTCGAATTGTCTTATCTTAACT
>JBDHMC010000505.1:0-3076 GCA_039656355.1 Gemmatimonadota bacterium
GATCAGGCGGTTGTGGACCTCTTCCAGGGTCGATGGATCGAATTCGATCCTCAGGGCGGCCAACCCCCTTTGCATCCGGGCAAGGTGCCGATCCCACCGAAACATCTTCCCCCGGTAGACCGCTGTCACCTCGTAGATGCCATCTCCAAACAAGAATCCCCTGTCGTCCACAGAGATGAACGCCTTTTCTTTGGGGATGTACTCTCCGTTGAGGTAAACAGTGCTCATGACGTTGGGTTCCTCAGGTTTCAGGTAAGGAAAGGGGCGGTCCACCAAATCCGGCAGGCCGCCCCTCGTGGTACTGCGAAAGAAGGCGTCCCTACTCCTCAATCTCCTTCTTTCCCAACTGCTCGAATTCCTCCAGCAGGACAGCATCAGCCACCGGTGCCCGCTCCTCTTTCTCCTCAGCCTCGGCGTCGACACCCTCCTCCTCGTCTTCTTCCCCAGAGGTAAGTGCCTTGGGCTCCTCTCCCGCCGAGCCCGCTATGAGACCCATCTCCTGCTTGAGCGCCATGAGCCGGCCATCTACATCGGTCTCGCCATGGCCAGATTCCAGGCGAAGGAAGTCCTGCTCCAGGGTGTCTCCTGTTAGAGCTTCGGTCACCTCGGCATGTGCGAGGCTCCGACGCTCCGACTCCTCTATCTTTTCCGCCATTCGGTTGAATGCCTCAAAAGCCGAAGTGTCCGAGAGCCCGGACATGGTCTCGTGAATCCGCTTCTGAGCCTGTGCACGCTTTTGCTTGGCGATGAGGAGGTTCCGCTTCCGCTTGGCCTCTTCGATCTTGTCATTGAGTTGGCGGAGGGACCCCTTCAGTTTTTCGGTTTCCTGGGCCTGGGAGGTCCAGGTTTGGTCAATGGCCGCAGCCCTCTGGGCGTGCTCTTGCTGCCGGATCAGGGCCTGCTTGGCCAGGTCATGATGGCCGCCGCTACCTCTCGCTTGGCCTTGGCCAACTGGTCCCGCATATCCAGGATGATTTGGTTGAGCATCTTCTCCGGATTTTCGGCCTTGGCAATGAGATCATTGATATTCGATTTAAGCACGGTCGATAGCTTCTGGAATATCCCCATTTGCCTCAGTCCTCCTGGCCGACACCGGCCAGTACCTTGATTTGTTGGATATGGCTGGCTGCCGCCATCTGAATGCTCTCGAGGGAAGCTTGCAGCTCGGGGAAGTCCAGCGTTTCCAACTCTAGTGTGTCGGTTAGAAGGAGGTCCCTTCCCTCGATCCCGTAGGCGCCATGGACCACATCGGTGGCATTCCAGACCAGCAAGGTCTCGTACAGGTCCCCGAGTTCTCTGTTCTTCGGAAGGGTCATCACCTTCAACCGAAACATCAGGAGGGGAAGAGAGTGGTGAACCACCACCGGTGGTCCGTCGTTTCGAGGTTGAACAAGGAACATTCCCTCATCAACCTCTTCGAAATCCAAATCCATGCGGATCAGATAGCTCTCAAGATCTTCTCGGGTAACCATGAACCCTTCTCCCTGAGTTGTAGTCCGACGGAGGCCACATCCCGCACTACGGTGCAGCTTCCGGGGCGGTTTCGGCTCGATCTCCCCGAGTTCCAGGGGGAAAACCATAGGTATGAGTAATACCCAGACCCGGAAACTAAAAGAGGGCGGCGCGGATGAGGTCTTTGATCTCGTCCTCGATGGCCCCCGGCATTCCCATGTTTCGGGGACCCTCTCAGTTCCTGAAGAGGAGTGACGATAGATATTGGCCGGTATAGGAGCGGGGTTCTTTGGCCACCTCTTCGGGGGTCCCTTCCGCCACGATCCTTCCCCCCCCCTCCCCACCCTCGGGCCCAAGGTCGATGACCCAATCCGCGGTTTTGACCACGTGGAGGTTGTGCTCGATGACCACGACGGTATTTCCCAGCTGAACCAGCCGGTGTAGCACCTCCAGCAAGACCCGTACGTCCTCGAAGTGCAATCCGGTGGTAGGCTCATCCAAAATGTAGAACGTGTTCCCGGTGGCCCGCTTCGAGAGCTCTGCCGCCAATTTCACCCGCTGGGCCTCACCCCCCGAAAGAGTCGTAGCCGATTGCCCGAGGTGAACGTACCCCAACCCGACGTCGTGGAGGGTTTGGAGCTTGTCTTTGATTCGCGGCACCGCGTGGAAGAACTCGAGGGCTTCGTTCACAGTCATATCAAGAACGTCTGCGATGTTTCGGCCCTTGTAGTAGACGTCCAGCGTCTCCCGGTTGTACCGTCGGCCACGACACACATCGCAGGGCACGTAGACGTCGGGAAGGAAGTGCATCTCGATCTTCACCAGCCCGTCTCCCTGGCACGCCTCGCACCGGCCGCCCTTCACATTGAAGGAGAAACGCCCGGGGAGATAGCCCCGCATTTGCGACTCGGGCAGGGAGGAAAACAGGTCACGGATGGGTGTGAAGAGACCCGTGTAGGTGGCGGGGTTCGACCTGGGAGTTCTGCCGATTGGCGACTGGTCCACATCAATGACCTTATCCACCAGGTCCAATCCATCGACGCCCCCATGTCGGCCAGGCACCACTCGAGTCCGGTAGAAGTGTCGCGCCAGGGCACGATAAAGGGTTTCCGTTACCAGCGTGGATTTCCCCGACCCGCTCACCCCGGTAACGCTGATGAAGGTGCCCAAGGGAAACCCCACATCGACCTGTTTGAGGTTGTGTTCCTCAGCACTTCGAAGAGTGAGGATCCTCTCCGGATCCACCGGTCTGCGCTCCTCGGGGACAGCGATTTCTCGTTCCCCCCGCAGGTAGGCTCCGGTCAGGGATTCGGCCCCTTCAATCACCTGCTCGAGGCTCCCCTGCACCACCACGTTGCCACCAGCCCGCCCGGCCCCTGGTCCCAGGTCCACGATAAAGTCCGCCGCCCGGATGGTGTCCTCATCGTGCTCCACCACGATCACGGTGTTCCCGAGGTCTCTGAGCCGCTTCAGAGTATCCAGAAGCCGGTGGTTGTCCCGTTGATGGAGGCCGATGGAGGGTTCATCCAAGATGTACAGGACTCCCACCAACCGGCTGCCTATCTGGGTGGCGAGACGGATCCGCTGACCTTCCCCGCCGGAAAGGGTGTCAGCAGACCGACCC
>JBDHMC010000506.1:0-4178 GCA_039656355.1 Gemmatimonadota bacterium
GGCATGGGGTGGAGGAAACACCCAGCCGCATGTTCCTGGCCCGGGTGACCTGCGAGAGTTGCCATGCCCTTCCGGGTGACCTCGCCGGACACGAGGGCGTGGCGGTGGCCGGAGAGGCCACCTGCCTTTCATGTCACGGAATCGAGTTCGCTGGCATCCTTCCGGGATGGCAGGAAGAGATGCAGACCCGGGTGGAGTCTGTTTCCCAGGCCGTGACGCAGGTTCGGCGCGCTCTCGGTCCCCAACCCCCACAAGCTGCAGATTCCCTTATTCGGGCGGCAGAGGAGAATCTGGAGTTGGTTCGGGTTGGACGGGGAGCCCACAACATTCCCTTTGCGGACGAGCTTCTACGAGCCGCCGTTCGGTTCGCGAGAGAAGCTGCTGAGGCCGGAGGGGCAAACCCACGCCTCGCCTCGGTGAATCTGGGCCAGCCCATGGAAGTGGGGTCTTGTACCTCGTGCCACTATGGCGTGGACGGGGGGGGGATGGTGACCTGGCAAGGACGAACGTTCCCACACCGGCGGCATACTGTTAATGCCGGCTTCGATTGCCAGGCCTGTCACACCCCGCTTTCCGAGCATGGTGGGCTTACGTTGGCGTCCACAGAAACATGCGACAACTGCCACCACATCTCCGATTCACCGCAGGCCTGCGGTTTTTGTCATGACGCGCCTGCCGGTGATACCCTGTCCTTCGCATCCAGAAGCTTCCTCCACGATCCTCATCTTGAAATGGGATTCGGGTGTGACGCCTGCCATCAGGCTCCGTCCATGGGGGTGGAGGAGGAGACGTGCGGCGGGTGTCACGAGCTTCACCACACTCCATCCACGAACTGTTCATTCTGTCACTCGGATGCACCGGCGGAGCTCCTCCCCACTGACGTCGGCCAATTCCCGCATGAGCCACACACCGCCATGGGATTCGACTGTACCACCTGCCACCAGGAGGCTGGGGCCGGAACGAATCTGGAGGTGTGTGCGACATGTCACTCCCTTCATCACCAGCCCGCCACCGACTGCCGGTTGTGTCATACCGGGGATCCAAAAGAAAACCATATGCCTGAGCTGGCTCATGTGACGGCATGCACTACCTGCCATACCGGGGCAGAACAGGCGGGGCTGACCAAGTGGAGCCCGACTCTATGCCTTGTATGTCATCAGGATAGGGAGGAGCACAGCGGCGGGATGGAGTGCACCCTCTGCCATGAGATTCCGCCCCTCCCAGGAGGAGGGGGAGGTGGTGGGGAGGGGGGTGAAGGGCTTTCCCCCTACCTCCACTCTGACCGAGGGTAGGCTGGGACCTTTTTGGCCTCAATCGCTGATCCCGGTTCCAAGATGATTCGCCTTGGAAGCTTTTCGGTCGAGTCCATCTACATCGACCTGGCTGGCCTCTTGGTCTGAGGTGTCCAGGTTCACCCCGTCATTGAGGGTCTCGAACTCCTCCTCATACCACTTCTGGTGGTGCTCCTTGGCGGCCTCTTTCGTCATTCTACCGGTGAGCCAGGTCCAACTCATCGGATACTCTTCCGGATGCAGGATCACGAAGAAGAAGTGCCAGACAAGAATGGCGAGAGTGGCCAACCACGCCTCGTAGTAGTGGATGGTCTGGGAAGCGGGGATGAGGATACCGGGAAGGAACCGGGCCGTGAAGGTCGGAAACCAGAGAACCAATCCGGTGACAACCATGACGATGATGCCCCACACCAGAGCCCAATACTCGGCCTTCTGCATGTAGTCGTACCGGCCAAAGGGGACCCTTTTCTTCGAGCGGAAGGTGTGGAACCGAAGGTTGTGCCATAGGTTCGTGAAGTCCCGCCATCGTGGCGCAAAAGCGATCAACTCTTTGTGGCCTCGCCTGGTAGCCAGGATGTACCAGGCATGGTACAGGGAGGTGGCGATTAGCAGGATACTCGCTCCCCGGTGTATGTCTCCTCGGACGCCCTCGGTCATTCCGATTGCGGCGAAGCCGGTGATTACCAGAACCACGAATGCCACCGTGAGAGTGAAGTGCTGGATCACCTCATTGATGGTGAACCGAAGGACCGTGGAGCCGGTTCCTTCCTGGTCCTTTCGGCGTTTGATCATGAAGTAGTTGATGATCACCAGATTATGGAGAATCATTCCCCCGATGATGATGGCGATGGCCCAGAGGTATATGTCTCTGATGATCCGGTTCACCGGGTTCCCGGCCATGGAGGCGGAGACATGGTTGTAGGAGGCAGCGAAAGCCTGATCGGCACGCTCATGGCACTGCCTGCAAGTGGAGACCACGTTACCAGAAGAAACGGTGGAGTTTGGATCTTCCACCGGAAGGACCATGTGGGCGGTGTGACAGTCCACGCAGGATGCCGTGATGTCGCACCCCCGTCTGGAAGTCCACCCGTGGTAACTGTCCAGGTAAGAGTCCACCACACCGCCTTGTAGCCCGTACTTGGCTATGAGGAGTGGATCGTTGTGGCACTCTCCGCACGTCTCGACGGCTTGCCGGGCCCCACAGGTTGTCGCGGCCGGGTCCTCCGGTGAGAGGATGAGGTGTTCTCCGTGACAGTCGGTGCAGGTTGGACTGTCGGTGACACCGGCCCGAAGGGCTCGGCCGTGGATGGACCCGTCATATCCAAGCTGGATGTCCGGATGACATTGGCCGCAGGTGGCGGCCACATTTATGGGGTTGATACGGGATTCGGGATCGGCAGCCCCTTTTAAATCGTGGACGCTGTGGCAATCCGAACAGGATGCAGCTGCTGCCACTCCCCTCGCCGTACCCTGCCCGTGAACGGAGAGAGCGTACTGCTGAAAACTCTGGGGCAAGCGGACCAACTCGTCCGTAAGGAGGCCCGCCTGCCCGTGGCATTCCGCGCAGGTGTTAGGGAGTCGCACCTTGTGCGTGGGGGCCCTGGGGTTTGAGCTGGGAAGGATCTGGTGACTACCGTGGCAACGGGCGCAGTCCGGAGCCCGATCGTTCCCCCTTTCCAAGGCATATCCATGGAGACTTTCGGCAAAGATGGCCTCCAGCTCTGAGTGACAAGGTGAGCAGGAGGCTTCTGGGTCCTCTGGGTGAGGATAGGTCATGCCCTGGTGGCAGGACGAGCAGGAGAGGCCAAGAGCTCCGTGCACGGAGCCTTCCAAAGATTCCGGGGTTACCACGAACCGCTCTGGGTCCCCGGTCTCTGCAAACATCGCTGGTTCTGAGTGGCACATCAGGCAGGGATCTTCCTCCTGGGCTCCGGCCATGGCCGGAAAACCCAGGAGCGTCAAACCCAGAACCCAACCCCACTTACGATCTATCGAAAGGCGAAGAACAGACTCCACAAGAGTTCCACCCCCGCCGCCAAAGGCTCATTCCGGATCGAACCGAGATGAGATCAGCGGTTTTATTTTCTCTTCATTCCCTCAAGGCCCCCCTCTCACGGCCCCAGGCACGTGATAGGGCGCACACTTGGCCTTGTTCCGGTTTCCATGCTCGAAGTATCAAAATCCGGGCCATGGAGGGCATTCTCAGCCCCGTGCTAGCAGAATGACACCGGAGGCGGTCCTTTTGCTGGTGGAAACTGGTGCAGCTTCCCAGGTCCCGTCGGGTAGCCCGGCGGTGGCAGAGGATCCGTCCCCGAGAGGTTTTGACCCCTTCTGGGCCATCCGGCCCGTGTTTGGGGATCTCTCACCACCCGCGCCGCCCAAAAGAACAGCCCCCCCTCCGAGGGAAGGAGGGGGGGCTTTGGTTCGTGGGTGATCCCTGGTCCGGGTGTCTACGCCGGTTATCCTCCCCCAGTGTGGCAGAGGTCACAGGTAGACTTGTTCAGGTTCATGAGAGCGGAAGCGTCGAACCCAGGTCCGTGAGGATTCACACCCATTCCTGTTTGCGAAGAGTGACAACGCATGCAGTCGGTTTGTTGGTGGCAGGACACACAGCTCTCCAGATCCTGCCGGGCACCAAAGGAGTGACTGAAAAAGCCCAGGCCTTGATCGTTATGGAAGGTCGAGAAGAAGGAACTGCTTTGATCGAAGCCTAGGTTCAGGTGGCATTCCCGACAAAAAGCTTCGGTGTTGTGGCAGGTACTACAGTCGCTGACCCTACCGTAGGCTTCGGGCCCATGGGAAGCCAGGAAGTTGACCGGGTGGAACTCCGACGACCCCAACCCGTCATGGCATTGAATGCACGTGTTCTCCGTATGGCAACTGTTA
>JBDHMC010000507.1:0-2301 GCA_039656355.1 Gemmatimonadota bacterium
ACCTACTACTATCCGGGAATGCATCCTGACGTCATCGACGGTCTCGTAGAGAAGGGGTACAAAGGCATCATCATTGCCGGCACGGGGCTTGGCCATGTGAACCGACTGATTTATCCGGCCCTGGAGCGAGCCAAGGAGGCGGGGGTCCAGATCTATATGACCCTCCAAACCCTTTGGGGCTTCGTCCAGATGCATGTGTATGAAACCGGTCGGGAGATTCTGGAGCTGGGGGTGATCCCCCTGGCGAACATGCTTCCGGAGGCGGCTTACATAAAACTCGGATGGGCTCTCGGGTTGTATCCCAACGACCCGGCGGCGGCCAGGGAGCTCATGACGACTTCCATTGCCGGTGAGATGACCGAGAGGGAACCCCATGATGGGTACCTCATTCTCCAAGGAGGGATTCCAGAGGTTCAGGATTTCCTCGAGAAAGTGTGGCGGTGAGAGGTGGCTTCTTCGCGGTGGGTGAGGGGAGAGCGATCCAAGCCCGACCAGGATGAACTCAACAAGGAGGTAGGATGAGGTTCCCCGCTCGCCGGATAGCTATCGCGGCGCTCCTACTCGGAAACGTAATTCTACCCGCCACCGCCCGGTCTCAGGTGGCTGCCCCATCTGCGGACCTCCCTACTCGCCTTCAGGCTGTCCTTGATGCGTTCCACGCTGGAGGTGCCTTCCCCGGAGCCAGTGCAGCCGTGTCTCTCCCTGATGGCACCGTGATTCCTCTCACCGTCGGCGAAGCGGACACCGTTCAGCACATCCCAATGGATCCTTCCCACAGGATGCTTCAGGGAAGCGTGGGGAAGACCTATTTCGCTGCCCTGGCCATGCAGCTGATAGGAGAGGAGAGGCTCGATCTGAATGCCAACGTCTCCAAGTACCTGGGCCACCATTCGTGGTTTGCCAGAGTTCCCAACGCAGCCGGGATCACGGTCAAACATCTCATGACTCACACGAGTGGGGTCATGCGGTATGAGTTCAAGGAGTCCTTCACCAACGATCTTTCGGCTCAACCGGACAAACACTGGCGACCTGAAGAACTCCTGGCCTATGTCCTCGACGAGGAAGCCAGCTTCGTCCAGGGAGAAGGCTGGGAATACTCTGATACCAACTTCATCCTTCTTGGCATGATCATGGAGGAGATAACGGGAGGGACCTGTTATGACCTGATTCAGGAGCGGATCCTGAATCCATTGGGTCTCGAGAACACGGTCCCCTCCTACTCACGAACCATCCCCGGTCTCATCCAGGGTTATGCAGGTCCAGCCAACGCTTTTGGGGGTACGGATGAAGTGATCCTCCCTGATGGTCGATTCGTCATCAACCCTCAGTTCGAATGGGCCGGTGGAGGTTTTGCGTCCACCCCAGAGGATCTGGCCGGTTGGGCCCGAGCTCTCTATACGGGCAAGGGATTCGATCCTGCCCTTCTTCCCCTAATGCTGGATGGAGTGCCGGCCAGGTTGGGGCCCCAGAGCCGTTACGGCTTGGGTGTAATTCTCACCGACACGCCAGCCGGCCCTAGTCAGGGGCATAGCGGGTTCTTTCCCGGCTACCTCACGGAGATGGCGTATTTTCCGAATCTAGACGTGGCCGTCGCTCTCCAGGTGAACACGAGCGTGGGGCGAAGTCTCGGTCGGTCCCCGGTCTCGGTCTTGGTGGAACTCGCCCAAGTGGCAGGCGGGTAGTCGCCTGCAGCCTGGGCAAGGATTCTCCCAACGAAAGACGACTTGCAAGGAGTTCTGCGAATGATAGGAGGGCAGGGGACACTCGAGTCGAGCTTGGGGAACTGGCTGGCGGATCTGGGTTCGACGGATGCGGCGTTGAACCTCCTCGCCACGGCCGAGGGGCTTCTGGACGATCAGGGTATGAACGGAACTCCCCCCGAGTTCTGGCACGGGTATCTGAACGACACTCGACGGCCCGTATTCCTCCAGGCGCTCCCCGACGCCGCCGCGCGGGATCGGTGGGCTGAGACCACCTTCTCCATCATTCGTGCCACTCAGTTCGGCTTGGAGAGTCTCCTCGAGCAGCGAGTGCGGGAGCACCCCGAGCGGACGCTCTTTCAGGAGATGGAAGGCCGGGAAGCTCGGCAATGGTCGTACCAGAACATCCTCGGGCGGCTCCGGACCATCGCGGCCCTCTTCTGGTCCACCCATCCTGAGGCCCCTCGGGTAGCCATTGTGTCGGAAAACTCGTTGGATAGTGCCTGCTGTGATCTGGCGTGTCTAACGTACGATATCCTGGTTACGCCCCTGAATCCCCATTTCAACGCCGAGACGCTCGCCTGGGTTTTTGACGAGCTCC
>JBDHMC010000508.1:0-2300 GCA_039656355.1 Gemmatimonadota bacterium
ATGCGGGAGGAGCTTGGCAAGGACCCGATCGGCCCCTACCTCCGTCGCGATGGCCTGCGCTGTCCTGGGATTGTCTCCCGTGAGCATGACGATCTCGGATATTCCCGTCGCCCGAAGGGCTTTCAGGGCTTCTCGAGCTCCGGCTCGCGGTTGGTCGGCGATGACGAGGGTTCCCACGTGAGCCCCGTCTGCGACCACGAAGACGGGAGAAGCCGTCTCTCTCCTGCTACCCTCGGTCCAGTGGAGCAGAAGGTCGGGGACCTGTATTCCGGTTCTCTCCTCAACCCATTCTTTGTGACCCACCAGGATGTGGATTCCCTCCACCGTTCCCTCTACACCCCGACCGGGAAAGGACTGGAAACCCCTGGGGTGGGGGACCGAGAGCCCCATGGCTTCAACCGCTCGGAGGATGGCCTGGGCAACGTGGTGTTCGCTCCTGGCTTCCAAGCCGGCCACCAGCCGCAGGAAATATTCATCTTCCGGGGTCAACCCGGGGCAATGACCCCTGGGAGCGTCGGTGGGGTCCATCACCGGACAAACCCGGCTGGGGAGCCGCGTCATGATGGCGGCTACTTCAGGGCTGACCATGACTTCCCCCACTCCACTGCCCTTCAGAAGGTGGAAAAACCCCGCCACCTCTGGGCGTCCCTGGGTGAGAGTCCCGGTTTTGTCGAAGGCCATGACCCTGATCCCGGCCAATGCATCCAGATGTGCGCCGCCTTTGAAGAGGATGCCATTTCGCGCTCCGTTGGAGACCGCTGAGACGATGGTGGCGGGAATGGAGATCACCAACGCACAGGGTGAGGCGACCACCAGGAGGGTCATCGCGCGATAGAAGGCCTCGTGGAAGCTCCAACCGATCAGAGTAATGGGGAGCAGAATCGCCAGAATGGCTCCGAACACGACCACTGCTGCATAGGTGCTTTCCGCTTTCTCGATCCAGCTCTGGGCCGGGGCCTGGGCTTCCCGGGCCTCTTCCACCATTCTGATCACCCGGGCCAGGGTCGTTTCCGATGCCACCCGGGTCACTCGAAAGTCCAGGGTCCCCGATCCGTTCAGCGTTCCGGCAAATACCTCATCACCCGATTTCTTTCGGATCGGGATGGGCTCGCCCGTGAGGGTCGATTCATCCACCGGTGACTCGCCGGAAATGACCTCCCCGTCCAGCGGTATGCGATCTCCGGGGCGAACTCGGACCACATCGCCCGGGACCAGGTCCTCGATGGGGACCTGGTCCTCGTGGTCTCCTTCGAGCCTGGATGCCGAGTCGGGGCGGAGCTCCATCAGAGCCCTGATAGAGCGGCGGGTACGTCCGAACGCATAAGCTTCCAGCGTGTTTCCGAGTGAGAAGAGAAAGAGGAGGATAGCCCCTTCCGCCCAGTGACCCAGAAAGGCCGCCCCCCCTGCGGCGGTAATCATGAGGAAATCGACCTCGATGCTGCCCTTCCTCAGTGCCCTTAGGGCTTCCCATGTGGCCTTCCACCCCCCTGCCAGGTAGGCTAGCCCGAAGAGGAGGGTTGCCACCAATGACCATCCCCAGATACCTCCGGCCGCCGCGCCCAGGAGGCCCAGGAGGGCACAGGCGCCGGTTGAGACGGCCAGGGGCCCCCAAGGAGGAAGTTCCGAGCCCTCGGATGAGGCTGGGGGGCGAAGAGGTGCGGACTGCTCGGCACCGATGGAGGCTTCAGGCGTTCCTATTTCCACGTAGGCTTCCGGTTTTCGAAACCGTATCAGGAATGGTTCTCGATAAGCTAGGCCTCCTCCCGGGCACCTACAAGGGGGTTCACCCACCCAACTCCCCTTGGCTCCAGGTACTGTGTTATCCTTATTCCAAGACCTCTTTCGCCGGTTAAGGAGTCTGTGCCATGCATGACGTTCTTCGGACGCGTCTTTTACGGAAACTCGAGAGTCTCCCAGAGGAACAGGTCTATCAGGTCCTGGACTACATCGAGTTCCTGGAAACCAAGTATGCCAGGGATGTTTCCGAGGAGGCTTCCGGGCTTCAGAGCTTCGCTGAGAAGTTGGAAGATCAGCTTCGACGTCGGACCGTGAGCCCATCGAGCCTTCGGGAGGCTTTCCAACTCATTTCTGCGGCTGACAAAGTTCTTTCGAATGTTTCAAAAGTCGGCAAGGACCTCCTGGGGGAGCTGAACGGCTCGCAGGATTCGAAAGGACCGAAGAGTGGATCCAAGCCAGCCAAGGGCCCGGACGCGGGAAGGGAAGAGTCGGCGAAGGAGAGCGGGGGGGATTAGCCCCCAGGTTTAGGTCCGGGATGAGGGCCAGGGCTGGCTTGGATCCAC
>JBDHMC010000509.1:0-3759 GCA_039656355.1 Gemmatimonadota bacterium
CGAAGCGGAAGAGGGACCGAAGCTCCTGGACCACGCTGGCAATGGCGGGATCTTCCTCTTCGAACGAGTCAGCCTCAATGAGCTGGAAATAGAGACGGACGCCTGGGATGGGTTGGTCGAACTCCGCTAAGACGCGACTGATCTTGTCCAGGTTGTCCCGGGTTTCCCTTACCGAGATGGCGTCCTCCGTCGCACTCATGTATCCCGGATTCTCTCCCCGATCTGCAAACACGTAGGGATCGATGAGCTGGGCCGCCTCATAACCAGAGCGATGTTCCAGATTGAAGGTTTGCACGTCCAGCTTCGGACTTCCGAGCTCGCCGCAGGCCCCAATGAAAAGAGCCGGCAGGAGAAGGGCAAAGAGCAATCTTGGAAATCTCATTTGAACAACCTCCATCAAAAATGCCAGAGGACGGTGATGTCGGGGTCGTTTGTCGCCAGGACGGCGACGTTCTGACCTTCGGGAACGGCGAGTCCCAACCCAGGTGTCGGTTCGGGCGGAAAATAGGGATCACCAGGTAGCTGTGGTTCGCTACCCAGAAAAAGGGCAACCATGGCTGCGGCTGCCGCCACGGGAAGGAGGGTGAGGCCATAACGCCATGGGCGGAACCGGAGGGATTTGGTTTCGGCAGCGGGACCCAGCGCTTCGTCGAGGACGGCATCCAGATCTGGAGGAGCAACGGCGGCGACCAAGCCCTGGGCCAAAGCCCTCTCTCCACTCAACACGGCACTGGCCATTTCCTGGCAGCGAGGGCACTCCCTTATGTGCCTGGCCAGATCGCTCTCTCCCAGGCCCTCCAGGTCCGACGGATCTGCTTCCAGGATGGCTGGATAGGCTTCAGCGCAGGTCATGAGAGGTACTCCTCAACGAATTCAGGGTGTTTCTCGAGGATTCTTCGGCGAAGATTTCGGCGGGCTTTTAGAAGCGCGGCCCTCACCGACCCGGGATCCAGCTCCAGAATGGCGCCGATTTCCGGTGAGCTGAGGCCCTGTAGATCCGACATCTGGAAGACCTCCCTCTGTCGTTTGGGCAAGTCGTGGACAAACGCGGCGATGAAGTCTGCCAGCCGTCCCCGGTCTACCTGGCTCTCTCCGGGGTTGGGAGTGTTGTGTGCATCGCCGATTTCAGCTTTGAACCGATTCATTTTCTTCTCGTGCCGCCCTTTTCGCCGGGCCCCTTCCAGAGCCTGGTTTCGGGTCACCATAAAAAGCCAGGTCAGGAATCGGGCGTCTCCCCGGTACGATGAGATCTTTTTCAGGAGCAGGAGAAAGACCTCCTGGCAAAGATCTGACGCCGAATCCGGATCCCCCGTGTGGGCCAGGGCCCACTGTCGGACCGATGGGCTGACTTCTTCCAGGAGGGCCTTGAGAGATTCTCGATCTCCCTCCTGGGCCTTCTTGATCAGGGTCGGATCCGGATCTGGCTTGGAGGGAGGACTCTTCAAAAGGGCTCCGGTTATCTTGGTCGTTGTATAGTTGACGGTCCGCAGCCCGCCAGCGTTACCCCAGCCGTTCCTTGCCACCAACTCCTGTCCATGTTTATCCTGGGAGGTCCTCTTCCGGGCATCCTCCAGCCCCACAACCAAGGATCCCATAATCCTCCAACATTGGAAAAGCACCTCCAGTACCACGCTCAGTTGATGAGAGGTCCGTCCCCGTTGAGTCGGGTCCAGAGAGAGATGATTGCAGTGGCCGTCTCCAGCGCCAACGGCTGTTTCTATTGAATCATCCAACACGGAGCGGGCCTCCGTACGCTTACCGGGGACCGGAGCCTTCCTCGTGCCCTTGCACTAGACCCTGACGGCGCCTCCGTCGGTGAGGTTGATCGTGCCATGTTGGACTATGCTTTGAAGCTCACCCGGAGTCCATCGGCCGTGAGGGAGGCTGACGTGGAGGGATTGAGGCGTTTGGGCTTCACGGATCGGGCCATTTTGGATATCTGCCAAGTGGGCGCCTATTTCAACTTTGTGAATCGCCTGGCTGATGGGCTTGGAGCCGAACTGGAGGCGAATTGGCGGGAGGAGGACCTGATTCTGACTCGCACGGAGTTCACAGAGTCTCGAAAGAGGCGGGGCGGTTAGGGTGGGAAAAAGCCGGGGCGGCCCAGGGGGCCGCCCCTCAGTCTTCCCCCTCACTTGCGGGCGGTTTTCCCCCTGGGGTCACCCTCCCTCGGTCGGGGGTGCCGACAAAACGCCAGGCTGGAATGAGCTGATATAGGCGACGAGGTCCCAGACATCACCCTCATTCAGCATCACTCCCCATGCCGGCATGGCAGATCCGTGAACTCCCCCACCGCCTGATTGGATTTTCTCGAAGGCAGCCTGGAAATCTCGGGCAGCGAGGAGTGTGTCTTGGGTGAAGTTGGCCGGGGCCAGATCAAGCACCTCAGCGCCGGGTCCGTCGCCCCGCCCAGTGGCGCCGTGGCAACTCTGACATCGGAGCACATAATGTCTGTGGCCGGCGATGGCACTCCCGGGAACCTCTCCCGGATAGCCCAAAGCTTGGAGGTATCCGAGGGCCGAGCGGAAGGCCTCGATATCCACGATGGCCGTGACATTGGCCATATGGGGGCGATCGGAATCCAACCCCCCGGTCTCCGTCTGAAAGGCTGCCAAGAGTCGCCGGATTGTCGCCCCTGAAAGGATCTCGGCCGTCAGATTGCGGGGCGGAGCTACCGCGCCGGCCTGGACGGCGGGCCCATCTCCCCGCCCGGCGAATCCATGGCAGGACCAACACATGGTCTCATAGACCACCCTCCCCGTCGCCTGTTCGGCAGTGAGTTGGAACGGCAGGGGAGCATCCGCCATGGCCTCGGCGGGAAGTGCGCCAGGCTCCTGGGAAACCGGAGGCTCTGGGGTTTCACTCCCTCCACAAGCGGCAAGAGACAGTGCCAAGAAAACAGCCACTGGAACCCGCGAATGCATTCCATCCTCCCTGATCATTGTTACGTGGGGTGAGGTACGTCTGAGTCCTTCCTCCCCGATCCCAACGGCACGCTGCACTGGGGCAGCGGCCAGGCTCAGGCACACTTATCTTATCAGCCAAAGCGAGAATGATGCCAGATCGAAAGATAAAAGGACCCCTCGAAACCCACCAATCCGGTTCAGGTCGGCTGGTAGAGGTGAGAGAGGTTCGTCGTTCTGTGGAAGGTCCGGATTTCATTAAGAGGAGAGGAAGATGACGTTGAAAGGCCCTCGAACCGTCCATGCTCCCAGGGGTGGAGAGCTGAGCTGCAGAGGATGGACCCAGGAAGCTGCTCTCCGGATGCTCATGAACAACCTCGATCCAGACGTGGCAGAGAAGCCTGATGAACTGGTGGTTTATGGAGGACGCGGAAAGGCGGCCCGGAGTTGGGAGGCTTTCGATGCCATCGTGGCGACCCTGAAAGACCTGGCAGACGACGAGACACTTCTGGTGCAGTCGGGGAAACCGGTGGGTGTCTTCCGAACCTTTCCCCATGCTCCCAGAGTCTTGATAGCCAACGCCAACTTGGTGGGACGATGGGCGACCTGGGAACACTTTCATGAGTTGGAGCGCAAAGGCCTCATGATGTTCGGGCAGATGACGGCCGGGTCATGGATATACATCGGATCCCAAGGAATCCTCCAGGGCACCTACGAAACCTTCGGGGCCATGGCTGAAAAGCATTTCGGAGGGTCCCTGAAGGGGCGGTGGATCCTCACGGGTGGTTTGGGGGGGATGGGGGGAGCCCAACCCCTGGCGGCCACCTTCAACGATGGCGTGATGCTGGCGGTGGAG
>JBDHMC010000510.1:0-2296 GCA_039656355.1 Gemmatimonadota bacterium
TCGTATCCGGGGCCTAGATTCCAGGTGACACTCCACGTGGCCACTGCTAGATCCCACCAGCGATCCGCCACACCGAGCTCTCCGAGATCGACGAACCCCGTGGCCACTCCGCTTTCGATGAGAACGTTGGGCAAACAATAGTCTCCGTGACATACGACCGGCCTCTCAGAGACCGGCCGCATCAGTTCCAGCTGTTCGATGGCCCCCCCGGCGGAGAGATGACCGAACTCTGCATGAAAATCCCGTTTGGGATCGATGCGCCCTTCCTCAAGACGACCTCGGGCATGAGCCAGAGCACGGTCGAGCCGAAAATCAAAGGGGCACTCCTCAACCGGAGCTTCGTGGAACGCTCGAAGCCCCGAGGCGAGAATGGGTACCAGGGCTTTGGGATCCGCAACCAGAGAGGGGTCCGTGGCATCGCACCCCGGGAGGCCCTCGGTGATAAACCAACTGACATGCACGTCGGATCCTTGATCTACGACCCTGGGCACGGGTAAGTATTCGTAAGCCCAGCTCATCCGGACTACCTCATCCTCGATCGAAGGAAAACACCCGTGACGGGCCAGCTTGAGATACAAGGTTTCCTCAGCGCCTCGTGACAGCCGATAGGTTAACCCCTCAGGACCATACTGGTACGCGACCTCCCAACTCCAATCGACGTAGGTCCTTTTCAGGGATCCCGGGGTCACAGGACTTCCCGGAAGTTTCTTCATTACCTATCCGACCCGGAACGTGAAGTAGTAGGTGAACCAGAGGAGCGCTCCGAGTATGCTGAGTGAACTCACCCAGTGGAAACTTCGGCGCCTGGTTACGGCGAGGACGCCGTACAGAGCGATGACGAGGAGCCGTGAGAGATCCTGGTACCCGACTGGATCGTTCACCACGAGCCAGCCTGAAGCCGAAAGGGATGCTGTGGTAAGCGCCAGAAGAAGGAAGAACGGCCTGCGCCGCTCCAGCAGATGTCCGTCCAGGCTTTCCCCGTAGTCACGGGCCGGAAACAACATTGCGGCCGCCATGAAGTACCCGATCGGGCCAATGATGAAGAGGATGAACTCGGGGAAAAGCCAAGCACCTCTGCCATGAAGCTCCCAACTTGCCCACAGCCATTGGACCTGAAAAATGAAGATCAGAGTCACCCATACGGCGTGGAGAGCCCCTGCCTTCAGTTCGCCCCGAAGAACCCGTACGACACCTCCGAAGAGCTCAGCGACTCCTAGTCCGACGATGATGGAGGACAGTATCAGAATGAACTCGTAGACATTCATCTGGTCCGGCTCCTTCGGGGTGGGCTTTCTCGCTGGCTAACGGATTGGGATGGACCTCAGCTCCCCTGCCCCTCTTCTTCCGAACTCTCACCAATCAGCGTGTGGACCCGACCCGCGATGTATTCCATCTGGCCCTCACGCTCACGAGCCCATCGCGGCAGGCTGAACACATTATAAGCCAACGCCCCGCCACCCATTCCCGTCGCCATAAGGGGTGGAAAGAGACTGATGATTCCCCGTAGGCTCTGGAGGTCGCCGGTGAGGAACGCCACCGTGAGGAGAATCAGCCCTATCGCCAGGCCGGTAGCCCCGATCCCATTCAAGACCTTCGCGCTTCCTTTGACAGTTCCCAGACGTAACCGATGACCGGTCTCAGTCGGCTCCAAAAACGCATGCAGGTTGCCATTGGTCCACTCTCGGACACCTCCGTGTGACGCGACTCTTCCCCTGGCGCGGAACGTCTCTCGGAGTTCCCCGACCAGAACGTCCCATTCCCGATCGGTCACAGCCCTGGGCAGTTCGATGATCCGACCTACGGAAATGGGCATGCCCAGCGAGATCCGACGGGGGAGGAGTTCCCGTCCGGCATCAAGGGCCAACGCGGCCTCGGCAATTCGCCTGGGCTCCATGCCGACCTCGAGTCCGACTTCCTGGAGCTCCGCAAGCGTCAGCCCACCCTCATCGGATAGGGGGGATGGCCCGGTTTCGTCCCGTCTGGCCGCAAGGTCAAAGATCTCTTTGACCTCCTCATCTCGGTATTTACGCTCGTCAGTCATTGGCTCAGGGTCAGCGGGTGTGGGTCACAGTCTACGTTCGCACCGGGGCGTACATCTCTCACCATGTGGGCTAAACTAACCTTTCCCCGCAGCGGGTGCGGATATCCACCCTGGCGTTCCCAGAGCCGCGTTACCTTTTCCCCCTCCGACTCGTCTTGTTTCCGAGGAAAGACAAGATACTGAGGCACCCAAAGCTCCTCGGAGGCAAACATGAAAACGATTCGACCGCTCCTGACCCTCACCGTGTTGAGTTTC
>JBDHMC010000511.1:0-2293 GCA_039656355.1 Gemmatimonadota bacterium
TCACCAAGCCCGAGGAAATGGACCATCTGGTGAAGTACTACCTCCAGACCCGGCCTTTGGGGTGGTGGGGGCCTGTGCACCGGGAGGCGGTTCGGAGGGGGCTAATCGATGAAGCCGTCGCTTCGGCGGGCGATGGAATGGCGGGATCGCCACCCCCCCGCCCCCTCGTCAAACGTACGTGGACGGCTGCCGAAGCAGAGGAATGGACTCGGGAGGATTGGATCGTCATCGCCCTGTCCCCCCTGGTCATGGGCTCCTTCATGGTGGGGGTCGCTTCCCTTCTGGTGCTTCAACCGGGTGGGATCCTTTTAACTGCCTTCGCAGTTCTCGGGACCTTCGTCATCTATTGGGTCATCGATCCAAAACTCCGGGCGGTGTCGGCGGAATACGAGGGCCGGCAGGCGCAATACCTGGAGGAGTTGGAGCGTGGGATTCGTTGGGAGCAAACCGAATCAGGAGAGGAGGCATAGCCATGGATCAAGGACTCGTTACCGTCATCGGCATGAGCATCGCCTACGTCGCCTCTTTCCTGGGGATGGCATTGGCCTGGTATGGGTGGAAGAAACGCCATCAGGGAGGCGAGGAATGATGGCCGCCGCGACGACGGTGGTGGCGGGAATTCTGGAGGCGGGTTTCCAGGCTACGCCGGGCATGGCGCCACTTCCGGCGGAGCCTCCCATCGGCGGAGCCATCTGGACCGTGGTCGTCCCTGCCCTCCTCCTCTTTGGATCGTGTATGGGGACCTACCTCCTCTATAAGAGGTTCGCGACGGAGGAGGGGGAGTGAGGGGCCTGTGCCGGCCCTCCATCCCGGTCCGTGTCGGGAAAGTGGGCAGGGGGCCCGATATTGCGAAGACGTTTCAGCTGAAACGGTCTGGGATGACCCGCCCGTGGAAACGCCAGGGAGAGACGCTCCCCATCGCGAGCTGGGCGATTATCATCCTGTCGGCGGCTTTAGCTGACACAGCACTTTCTCCTGCTTCCCTTCTGGCTCAAGAGTCTACACTGGAACAGGAATCCCTCACGACGGTGGTCGTCCTCTCCACCGGCGGCACCATTGCCAGCACGCGGTCCACCGAGGAGGAGGGGTACGCCTCTAATCTCACTGGCGAGCAGTTGGTGGCCGCAGTTCCGGGGTTGGATCAGGTGGCCGTCATCGAGGTCCAGAATGTGGTCAATGTCGGGAGCACCAACATGACCCCGGCCCTCTGGCTGGAGGTCTCCCGCCGAGCCAACACCGCCCTGGAGCGGGCCGAGGTAGCCGGTGTGTTGGTGACCCACGGCACGGACACCATGGAAGAGACGGCTTACTTCTTGGACCTGACCGTCACCAGCGACAAGCCCGTCATCATGGTGGGGGCCATGCGGGCGGCATCGGAGTGGGACGCAGACGGACCACGGAACCTGCTCAACGCAGCCCGGGTGGCTGTTTCAGAAGAGGCCAGGGGGAAGGGGACCTTCGTGGTCCTGAACGGTGAGATCCATGCAGCCCGGGAAGTCACCAAGACCCACTCCCTGGCCGTGGAGACTTTCGACACACCTGAGTTCGGGGCCCTTGGCATCGTGGATGCCGACGGGGTTCGGTTCTACCGCGCCCCCCTCAGGCGCCAGTCCATTCCCATGGGCCCCGACGTGATTCTCCCCACGGTGGATATCATCCCGAACTACGCTGGCTCCGACGGTCGCCTCATTCGTGGTCTCTTGAATGAAGGGCCGGTGGATGGCCTGGTGGTCGACGCGTCTGGAGCCGGAAACATCGCCGGCGCACTTTTTGAGGCAGTAAAGGAGGCCAGGGCACAGGGAGTCGCGGTGGTGATCACCAGCCGGACCCACTCGGGCCGTGTTCTTCCCCTTTATGCGGGGGGCGGAGGCGGGACCACCCTTCACGAAATCGGGTGCGTCTTTGCCGACAACCTCTCGGCCCAGAAGGCCCGGGTGCTTCTGATCGTGGCGCTGACCAGGACGACGGACCCGGAAGAGCTGAGGGCTTTCTTCGGCCGGTGACGAGGGGAAGGAGGTCAAGACTAGAGGCTTTCCCTTACGATCTCGGTTACCCCTCCTTCTAGTAGATGCTGGTTTTCGCTAAGGTCTGGGAAGAGTTCAGCGTACGCTCGGACGTGGTGATCTTCGAACCCCACTGCCTGGCCTCTCTGGTAATCAACGGCCGCCCTGCCCACCCCAAGAAAGAAAGTTCTCCATCACCCAGACCTCGTACTCCTGATGATAGGTCGTGTATGCCACCTGTCGGCCGTCGGGGCTGAGGTTGGCCCAAGCGTTGAAATGGTTTTCTTCGA
>JBDHMC010000512.1:0-2286 GCA_039656355.1 Gemmatimonadota bacterium
GCTGTTGCCCGACTCCAGCCAGTCCAACCACTCCAGAGGTCCATATGTCCCTGGTGGGATTCAGCCTACCCCTCGCCGTTTTGGCCCAGATCACATGGGACGTGTCCCCCGAGATCTTCAGCTTAGGCCCCATCCCGATCCGATGGTACTCCTTGGCCTGGCTCTTGGCCTTTGCGATAGGATTCCACCTGGTCCGATGGATGTACCGACGGGAGGGAAAACCCGAGGCAGACCTGGAAACGGTCCTCCTATACATGATCCTGGGAGCCATAATCGGAGCCCGTCTGGGGCACTGTCTTTTCTACCGCCCGGACTATTACCTGGCTCACCCCCTTGAGATCGTGGCTTTCTGGAAGGGCTTTCGAGGATTGGCAAGCCATGGAGGGGCAGCCGGGATCCTGGTGTCCCTTTACATATTCAGCCGGAGACACCCGAATCAGCCCTATCTCTGGCTCGTGGACCGCGTGGTCGGCCCTACCGCCCTCGGAGGGTTCTTCATCCGAATGGGGAACCTCATGAACTCCGAGATCCTTGGCCTACCGACCGATGGGCCCTTGGCCACGACCTTCGTCCGAGTGGACTCCATTCCCCGGCATCCTGCTCAGGTGTACGAGGCAATCAGCTACCTTCTGGTCTTTTTCCTCCTTTTGATCCTTTATCGCAGGAAGGGCCCGAAACTACCCTCTGGATTCCTCACCGGGATGTTCCTGGTCACGGTTTTCGGAGCCCGGTTTTTCATTGAGTTCGTGAAAGAACGACATGCTGCCTTTGAGGTCGGGCTACCCCTGAGCATGGGCCAACTCCTAAGTCTTCCTACGGTCGCTCTAGGATTGGGGCTGATTCTTTGGGCGTTAAAGAAGGGTAAGGGGACTGAGGGAGGAGTTCCTGGGTGAGCACCGGGTCCCACTGGGCCTGTCCGGGTTTCGATGTCGTGGAGCATCCTGGGGCCAGAGTTCTCGCCCGTCCTGAGGTGGTCCCTTGGGTCCGGGTGGTCCTCGGGGGCGGCCAGGGCCTCCACGCTGCTTCGGCCAGGGACAAAGAGGCTCTCCGGTTGGAAGGGAGAGACCCCGTCTTCGTCATACCAGCGAAGGTTTCCAGGGGAGAGGGAGCCAGCTCCAGGGATCGCTGGGCTGTTCGGCACTACGTTCGTGGAGGGCGGTTATTCCCGAAACTCCTCGGAGACCGGTACATCAAGTCCAGGCGGGTGCGCCCCTATCATGAGGTCGAGGCCAGTGAAGCGGCCCGGAGTCGGGGGATCCCGACTCCGAGGGTGATGGCTGCGGCCATGTACCCAGCCGGACCCTTCTATCGAGGCGACATGGTCACCACCTTCGTCCCTGACGCATCGGACCTGGTTGACGCTCTTTTTGATACCAGGCGAAAAGGGGCAGGAGGAGCGGCAGAGCGACTCGATTCCCTACGGGCCGCCGGGGAACTCGTTCGGCGCATGGCCGAGGTTGGTCTTCGCCACCGAGATCTCCACGCCCGCAACATCCTTCTGGAGTGGCAGGGGGCGGCCCCCCGGACCCATCTCCTCGACCTGGATCGGTGCGAGGTGGGCCCCGCGGGTGTGCCCCTGTCGTCCACCTCCATGCATCTGCGGTTGCGGAGGTCCCTCAAGAAGTGGGAGCATCGGACCGGGATTCACATTTTGGACAAAGAATGGGACGCTCTGGATCGGGCGGTGGCCGGATAGGTACGCCGGAGGGTCAGGCGCCTCGGGAGATCGGGGTCGAAGCAGAGGAATGGCGCCCCACGGGCCCCCTCCGGGAACGCCCCCGATCCATCCTTCTCGTCATGCTGTCGGCGGTGGGTGACGCCGTCCAGGTCCTTCCTGTGGTCAGTGCCCTCCGCCGAACCTTCCCTTCGACACATATCACTTGGGTTTTGCAGCCGGGTCCCCAGGCCCTGGTGGAGGGCCACCCCGCTGTGGACGAGTTCGTCACCTTTCACAGAGGGAAGAGGGGTTCTGGTCCAGAATCTCTCTCTTCGGGACTGGATGGAATCCGCGGCGCCGCCAGGACCCTCCGAGAGGCGGCCGCCTGCAAGCCAGGGGGCCGATTTGACCTCCTGCTTGATCTCCAGGTGTATCTCAAAGCCGGCCTCCTCACGACCCTGGTACCATCCCGGATCAAACTGGGTTTCGACCGGAAAAGGGCGCGGGACCTCAATTGGCTTTTTACGTCCCACCGGATCCCACCCCATCCAGGTGGATTCGGTCACATCCAGGACCAGTACTTCGAGTTCCTCCGGTACGTAGGGGTGGACCCGGAACCTCTGGAGTAC